>CAZPZJ010000026.1:13666-25895 GCA_964591055.1 uncultured Leptospiraceae bacterium | reverse complement strand
TGACCTTGAGGTCGTCGTCGCAAAGTGTTCAAACCCCGCAGCAGGGCGCTCAATCGGTCGTGAGCGCAGGACAGCCGGTTGCAGGAGTGCTCAATAATGCGAACCAGCGGGATTCATACACCTTTGTGGTTCGGGAAGCAGCCAGTTTTGTGATCCGTGCAAAAAAAGCCGCAGGTTCCATGCTCGATTTATTTCTTGAGCTATATGATGAGCAGGGCCGGATGATCGCATCCAATGATGACGGCGGAACTGATAATAATGCCGTTATTGTACAATCCCTTCAGCCGGGGAGATACAGAATTGTGGTGCGGGCGTATGGAAACTCAACCGGGGGGTATGTGCTGTCCGTGTTGGGCGCAGGGCGATAGCGAAACGATGACGCAATGAATTTGTTGTGCACGCAGCATTTCATGGAGGCGAGACATGAAGTCCTGGATGATAATAGTTCAATGGGCAACCGCTCTTGCTATTGCGGCAGCGGGATGGGTGCTGACCCAATGGCTCCCCTGTCACGGGGGATCTCTCCTGCATCTGTTTCTTTTTCTTCTCGCGGCGCTGTGGATCACTCCTCTCTGCGAAGTGGTGCTGTCAAAAATAATACCTTCCCTGGCTGCACTCCCGCGACGGAGCGCGATGACCGCTCTGCTTGTCGCGGTTTCGCTGATGCTGGTGTATTCAAAATGCCTGCAGGAGGGAAACGGAGGGCAACAGCGTCTGTCCCTGATGGAAAGCGTTCCGCCGTCGGAAAGTGAGGCGACGGTGCCGGGTGAAAGAATGCACTCGGACGGTACAGGCAGGGACGCAGCGGTTCCGGAAGAACGGGCACACACAGCCAGTGGTGATGCGGAATCGACTTCCTTGCGGTGGAAAACGCCTGGCAGCGACAAAGTTCGGGATCAATCGTCCGCAGGGAAAAGCGAGGATGCTGGCGTTCCCCTGTCGGTGCTGGATAAAACGAGTGGAAAAGATACTTCCAGTGCGGGTTTAAAAGCACGGGAGCAATCAACGATATCAGGAAGTCGACGGAAAGATACGACGAGCCAGACCAGGGAACCTTCCGGAAAAAGCGCTCGCACCGCTGACGGCGAAGGGAAGGAGCAGGCTCCGCGACGCCGTGTCGTTCCCTCACGCGGCGGCGAAGAGGATCGATCACGAACCGCTGATTATGCGGTACAACCGAGGGGAGCGGAAAAGAAAATGACGCTTCCGGACGGAAGCACCTATTCCGGCTCAATTGTCAACGGGATGCCGGACGGGCAGGGCACAATCGAGATTTCGAAAAGCGATGCGGTTGACGTGAAAGGCGAGAAGGGTGGGACCGGAAGACAAGACATTGCCGCTGCGGTGAGAACCTATATGAAACAGTGGGCGTATGACGGGAAGCCGGACGGCGGTGATTTCATCAGTAAATATTCAGGACTCTGGAAAAGCGGTCTTCCCGCGATACGAGGAAACTTTGCATGGCAGAAGGGTGACAGCTATTCAGGGGACTTTCAAAAGGGGAAAAGAAGCGGAACGGGCGCCTACACCTATGCACATGGAACAAAATACAACGGCCGCTGGCGGGAGGATATGGCGAACGGACGGGGATCCATCGTCTGGGCCGAAGGCGACCGATATGAAGGAACATGGGCGGCCGACAGGCGTCAAGGGCATGGCGTGTACCGGTGGACTGACGGTACAAAGTATGAGGGCCAGTGGGCCCGTGACAAAATCAACGGTAAGGGCTCAATCGTGTGGGCCAACGGAAACAGCTATAACGGCGATTGGATTGATAATGTGAGAACAGGCAAGGGAACGTACCGATGGAAAAACGGGGATGTGTATACGGGCGATTTTGCCGGGAATAAAAGAAACGGACAGGGAACGTACCGATGGATTAATGGAACGGAGTTCAGCGGGTCATGGCAAAACGGTTTGATGCACGGACACGGGAAAATCACCTACCGGGACGGGAAGAGTGTTCGCGGCACGTTTCGCTTGAATGAACTGGTCGAAGTTGATACGAACACGAAACAGTGATATACCGCCTGTCAGCGGCGGTAGACTATTGAACCGCCACAGATGGTGTACTCGACAGAGCCGGAAAGCTCCGCGCCTATGAAGGGAGTGTTCTTGCATCTGGAGATGATGAACTCCTCGGTGATGGCGACCTTTTTTTCCGGGTTGATAACGGTGATGTCCGCATTTTTCCCCTCGGCAAGAACGCCGCTGTCGAGCCTTAGAATTCGCGCCGGGTTGCACGTAACCTTGGAAAACGCCTCAAGATAGCTGAACCCGTATTTCTGAACAAGCACCGTGATGATGAGAGGCACCGCGGTCTCAAGACCTATTATTCCGAAAGGAGTATAATCGATCTCCTGCATCTTCTCATATTTCAGGTGTGGCGCGTGGTCGGTGGCGATCACATCGATTACGCCGCTTTTCAGCCCCTCAATAATTTTCAGCCGGTCTTCCTCGGTGCGAAGCGGAGGGTTCATCTTCGCCATGGAAAGATGCTCCTCAATCGCGTCATCGGTGAGGGAGAAATAGTGGGGCGCGGTTTCGCAGGTGACGTTGACGCCGGCCTCCCTGGCCCGGCGGATGATGTCGACCGATCCGCCCGAAGAGACGTGCGCGATGTGGAGCCTCCCTCCTGTCAGCCGAGCGATAAGCACATCCCGTGCGATCATCACCTCTTCCGCTTCTCTCGGTATCCCTTTTATTCCGAGGTTGATGGAGTTGAATCCCTCGTTCATGATCCCATCGTCGGAGAGCTGGAGATCTTCGGCGTGTGAAATGACAGGGACGTCGAACAGGCGGGCGTATTCGAGGGCTCTTCTCATGATGAGCGAGTTCATGACCGGTTTGCCATCATCGGAAAATCCCACCGCGCCGCCCTTCACGAGCTCTCCCATCTCGGAGATCTCCTCGCCTTTTGCACCTTTGGAGATCGTCGCGATCGGGTAAACATTGATGGGCCCTTTTTCCGCCTCCATGATGATGAAGCGTGCAAGCGCCTGGCTGTCAATGACGGGGCTGGTGTTGGGCATGGTGCATACTGTTGTGTACCCGCTCTTTGCCGCGACGATCGATCCGCCGATTATGGTTTCCTGGTCTTCCCTGCCCGGCTCGCGGAAGTGGACGTGCATGTCAATGAGCCCTGGAACAACGATGCAGCCGGACGCGTCAATGACTTCGCAACTACCTTCGGGTCTGATGCCGGAGGCGATCCGAGTAATGAGGCCATCAACCACAAGTATATCGAGCCTGGCATCGGTTGCGGATGCCGGGTCGATCAGCCGGCCGTTTTGTATCAGAAGATTCATGGTGTTGTCAGTCCTTGTCGATTCCTTCAAGCGGCGTGCCGCCCGCAAGCAGGTAGAGTATTGACATCCTGACAGCGATTCCGTTGGTGACCTGCTCGTTGATGACGGAGTTTGAGCAGTCGGCGACTGCGTCGTCAATCTCAATGCCCCTGTTCATGGGGCCGGGGTGCATGATGACAATGTCCTTTTTGCAGCGTTTTAACCGCTCCTGCGTGAATGAATACAGGCGGTGGTACTCCCTTATCGAGGGGAAATGCGATCCCTTCTGGCGCTCTCGTTGAATGCGCAGCATCTGGACGGCGTCGAGTTTTGGAAGCAATTCATCAAGGTCGTGGTAGATGTCCACGCCGTACATGCTGAACTGGTCCGGGAGCAGCGTGGTTGGGCCGCATATCGAAACCCTTGCGCCGAGCATTTTAAACACCTCGATGTCGGAGCGCGCAACCCTGGAATGTTTGATGTCGCCCACGATGCCAATGTGCATACCCTCGAGGCTCCCGCGCTTTTCAAGAAGCGTGTATGCGTCAAGCAGCGCCTGAGTGGGGTGCGCATGGTTGCCGTCCCCGGCGTTGATGACGGATGATGGGACGTGTTTCGAAAGAAAATGAGGGGCCATTGAGACTGAATGGCGCATGATGATGAAGTCGGCCTTCATGGCCTCAAATGTGTTGACGGTATCGATGAGCGATTCTCCCTTTACCACGCTTGATGTCGCGACCGCCACGTTGATCAGGTCGGCGGAAAGCCTTTTCGCGGCAAGCTCGAAGCTCACCCGCGTGCGGGTTGATGGCTCGTAAAAGAGAAGGCAGACGGTTCGTCCGCGCAATACAGGGACCGTTTTGATTGATCGCGTGAAAAGGTCCTTGAAATACCTGGCCGACTCGCAGATGAGCTTTACTTCGTCAACCGAGAGCGAATTGATGTCGAGGAGGTCTTTTTTCAGTAATCCGTTCATACTGAAAACTAGTTGTTATTATGTCGGACTTAAAATGTCAAACCAATTAATGGAGGCGGGATAAAAAATTACTGCTCGTAGAGCTTGCTCTTCCCCTGCATGAGAAAGCGCACTCCTTCATCCAGCCCTTCAAGCGTCAGCTCGAACATCGGGAATATGCTCTTCACGAGCCTGATGGTGTGGACATAGTTCCACGAGCGCTTCGGGAGAGGGTTCAGCCAGATGGAATCCTTGAACTTGTCCCTGATGCGCTGCATCCACACCTGGCCGGGGATGTCGTTGTAGTACCAGTAGTCGATCGCACCGTTGACCCAGGTGAGCTCGGAGGGCGCCATTTCCGCGTCGCCGACCACGATCACCTTGTAGTCGGAGTCTTCGTTGCGGAGAAAGTCGTGGGTCGCGATCGACTTGCTGCGCTCCATGTCTGTCCAGAGGTCCTGGTAAAGACAGTTGTGGAAGTAGTAGTGCTTGAAGCGGCTGATCTGCGAGGAGGCTGCGGAAAAAAGCCGCTCAACCAGCGTGGAATACGGCGTCATGGAACCACCGACATCCATGAGCAAAATCACCTTCGATGCTTTCTTTTCCTTGTTCTCCCAGATGAACTCAAGCTCGCCGGCGTTTTTACAGGTGGCGTCGATTGTTCTCTCCAGATTGAGTTTTTCCTCGGGGGCGATGGGGAGAAGCGAACGAAGGTGTGAGAGGGCCACGCGCATCTGCCGGGTGTCCAGGGTGACATTGTTCGAGTAGTTGCGGAAGGTGCGTTTTTCGGCGATCTGCACCGCGCGCCTGTGGCGGGATTCCCCCTGCCCTATCCGTATGCCCGCGGGGTTGTACCCCCATGCGCCCTGCGTGGAGCGGCCCCCGGTGCCGATGGCTTTATTGCCTCCAACGTGGTTCTTGTAATGGCCCTGCTTGAGCTGCTCCTCAAAATTTTTCAGAATCTGGTCCAGGTCAAGCTGCTCAATCTGGCGCTTCTCCTCCTCCGAGAGCTTGAGCTCCTTGACTTTCTTCAGCCCGGCGAGTATCTCATCGAGCATTTCGTCGGTGGTCTCGATGTCCTTGAAGGTATCCAGAAAGGCGATGTCGTATCGGTCGAAGTGTATCTCGTTTTTCACCAGGATCGAGCGCGCGATGTGGTAGAACTTGGTCAGGCTGCAGTCATTCAGGTTTGCCGCAAGTGCATGATGGAGCATGATCCACTCGTGCAGTGAGACCGGAACGCCCGCCGATTTCAGGTTGAAAAAGAAATTAATAAACATTCCTCGTCCTCTGGCTGGTGTTGTAACCGTAGTGGCTCTTGCCGGAGTTGAGCACGAGATCCGAGTCCTCCTTCTTTTTCAGAAGGGTTCCAAGGAATGGCATTTCATCCTCGATTTTTTTCGGGGAGATGCCTCCAATCGTGAGCGCCTGTATCCAGTCAATGAGCTCACTGGTGGAAGGCTTTTTCCTGAGCATGTCGAACTGTCGTATCCAGTAGAACTTCTTGAGCGATTCCTTGAGGAGTTTTTTCTCAATTTCGGGGAAGTGCACCCGAACGATGTCTTCCATGAGCGCCTCGTCGGGAAACTCAATGTAGTGGAACACGCATCGGCGCAGGAAAGGATCCGGAAGCTCCTTTTCACTGTTTGAGGTGATGATCACGATGGGACGCTGCCTGGCCTTGATGGTTTCGCCGGTTTCCGGAATGTAGAAGCTCATCTCGTCGATCTCATTGAGGAGGTCGTTGGGAAACTCGATGTCGGCCTTGTCAACTTCATCGATCAGGAGCACCACCTGCTCTTCGCTTGAAAACGCCAGGCCGAGCTGTCCGAGCTTGATGTACTGCTTTATATCGGACACATCGCGGTCGCCGAACCGCGCATCGTTGAGGCGCTGGACGGTGTCGTATACGTAGAGGCCCTCACGGGCCTTCGTGGTTGATTTCACGTTCCAGATGAGTAGCTTTTTACCCAAACCCCTCGCGATGGAATGGGCCAGAAGCGTTTTCCCGGTGCCGGGCTCGCCCTTGATGAGTAGCGGCCTGCCGAGTGCGATAGAGACGTTGACCCCGTCTTTCAGCTCGGGCGAAAGGACATAATCGTCGGTTCCCTGAAAGTAATTCATACATATATCCCTTTTGACTTTTGTGATTACCCAATCCGGAAGATGTCCAGATCCTGGGGAAAGAATATTCGTTCGGAATAGTCCGGAAACATATCGCGGAATTTTTTTACCCGCTGATCAAATGACTCCCCTGAAGGAAGATACATGTGATTAATATATACCACATCGGGAAGCAATCCCAAATTAATAAGCTTGGCAAAATCGCCGGTTGACAGATGCCCGGGGAAGCTGGACAACTCTGGTATGCTCCATTCAATGACCGCTGTGTTTGAATGCGATATCAGATCGATCAGCGCCTCGCAGTAACCGGTATCTCCCGTATACGCAAGACGGTGACCCCCGACGTCTATGATGTATCCGGTCGAAAATTCCCCATGTTCCAGGCTGCGCGCCGTTGCGGTATAAAACGGGCCTTCGTACGACTGGCCGTCATCAAGCTCAACGAGCCTGACCTCAAAAGGAACGGGATAGTCCCCTAAAAAAGGCAACAGCCTGTTTTCATAAAAATTTACCAGTCCGTGCGGGCCGACGAAGGTCAGCGGATCTGACCGGCGTCCGGTGATGTCCCACATCTCACCCCAGAAAAGGTCAGGAAGACCTGAAATGTGGTCAATGTGAAAATGGGTGATGAGGATGGTTGAAATATTGCGGTAATTGAAAATGGGGCTGTCCAGGCGGGACATCTGGTGGTAAAAACCGCCCCCAGCGTCTATCAGCAACACATCTCCCCCGGACGCAAGCGCGCTGCTGCAGGGATTGCTGGTGGACGAATTGCAGGTGCCGGTTCCCAGAAAGGCAAGATTGATTTCCATATTCTCTGATGGGCTCTGAGCAATGTTTTTCATTTCGAAAAGTGAAGTATGAAGCACTTCGCCGGGAATGCAAATACTTTTTCTCATTCATGACCGTAGCGCGAAAACAACAAAAAACCCCGTTTTTAACGGGGTTTTCCGGTGAAACTGAATCAGGACTTTACTGCTGCTGTTGCTTGCGAAACTGCTCAAGCGGGTTTTGTGTGGCCGGTTTGCTTGAGCTTTTTACCGCGTCAATCTGGCTCTGCGTCGCAGATTTTGTCTGGCCTGTGTTGACGGTATCCTTTGCCTGGTCCATCACCGCCCTTGCGGCCGAGGTTGATTCATCCTGACGGGCCTTGCTGTCCCCCTTGATTGCGTCGATATTCGCCCTGTCAGTGGCCTTCTGGTCCTCCACGCGCTGGCGGTCGGCATCACGCTGCTGCTGGACTGCTTCGCGGTCGCGCTGGCGCTGCTCGTTGAGGTATTTCTGCATTTCCTCTTTCTGCTGCAGATACTGCCTCCTGATGTCTTCGCGCATCTGGTCGATGGTCAGGCGGATGTTCATCATATTGAGCCTGTCTTCACTGATCTGCTTCTTGACCATGTCCTGGCCGGGCTGGATGTCCACTTCCTCTCGCTGCTCGAGCACAACTGACGGATCGTTGGGTCGGGAGTTGTTATTACACTCAACCTTGCCCTCAAGGCAGGAGACATTCGCCTTGCCGTTGCTCTCTTCAAGGAGGAAATCCGTGCCCCTCACGCCGGCGGTCGCGGTCGGGGATTTCACCCTGTAATCGTCACTCTTGCTGAGCTTGGAGACCTTGGAAAACAGCGCTCCGTTGCTGACGAAAAGCTCGGTCTGTTCGGATTCCTTGGTTGCGTTCAGCAGAAGTTTTTTTACTTCCACGGAAGTATTCCCGAGTACCTTAATCGCGTTTTCACCAAAGTAGATGTCCACCATGGCGTTTGCGCCCTTGGTGGTGATTTTCGTTCCTTCGGTTACCTTGTCCCCGATTTTCGCCACCTGGCCCGCTCCCTGGGCGGTGGTAATAGTGACGTCACCTGTCACAAAATTAATTAATCCCTCTCTCGGGACGATTCGGTCTTCTTTTTTACAATTGAACGCGACAAGCGCGATCGATGCCGCCAGGCATATAATAAAAATACGTTTCATGCAATCCTCCTGGAATCGCTGATATAGTGGTGTGCAAAACGTCTGTTCTGTAACTACAGGATAGGTGTTTGAAACGGTGACGTCAAGTATTAATTGAAACGAGCGGAAGCATGTTTATGGAGCGGACATGAATAACGAGGAACAATGGATGAAGAACCGGAAGGAGGGATAAAAAAGAAATCCCAGCCGTAAGTGCTGTCAGTTTAACATCCGGAATTTGTCTTATCATGTATCACTTTTTTACATTGCGAAATGAGCGTCAGTGAATTATTCTTGCATATTCTTTTGAATATAGTGTATGGTTGTTTTTGTTTGTTTCGAACGAGTGATCCTTTAAAAATAAAAAAAAATGAAACGCCAATCTTATACTGTGGAGAATGACCATGAGCAGGACCGCCTATCTTTATGATGAAATCTACCTTGAACACGACTCCGGATTCGGACACCCTGAGTGCCCGGAAAGGCTGCTGGCGATTGACTCCAGGCTCAGAAAGAGCCCTTTTTACAATGATCTTGTAAAGATTAAAGCGAAGAAGGCGAAAATCACAGATGTTGAAATGGTGCACAGAAGGGAGTATATCGAGGAAATTCAGGTAAAAATCGAGGGCGGAATCCGCGCGCTGGATCCCGATACCATCGTCGGGCCGAAATCGTTCGAGGTGGCGCTGTATGCGGTAGGCGGGTGCCTGGCAATGTGTGACGCGGTGATGAAGGGACAGGCCGAAAACGGTTTCTGCGCGGTGCGCCCGCCGGGACATCATGCTGAATGGGATTACGCTGCGGGATTCTGCCTTTTCAACAACATCGCCATCGCAGCCCGATATCTTCAGCGGGAGTATGGGCTTGAGAGGATCGCGATTTTTGACTGGGATGTGCACCACGGCAACGGCACACAGCACACGTTTGAGGAAGATGATTCAGTGTATTACATCAGCTTTCACCAGTATCCGCATTATCCCGGAACGGGTTCCCGCGCTGAGCGCGGCAGGGGAAAGGGAAAGGGGTATACGCTCAACTTACCCATGCACCACGGGGCGGGTGATGACGATTACTTCCTCGGCTTCCGGGAGGAGGTTGTTCCGGCGCTCGATGAATTCAGGCCGCAGATCATACTCGTCTCGGCCGGATTCGACGCGCATTTTACCGATGCGCTCTCCTCTATACGCCTTTCCACGGACGCGTACGAAAATTTCACGCTCATGCTCAAGGATATCGCCGCCCGTCATTCGGAGGGAAGGGTCATTGCATTTCTGGAAGGAGGCTACAACCTGGATACGCTGTCGCAATGCGTGAAAAAGGTGATCGAGGCGTTTGTAAAATATTGAAAGGCAGTCCTCTTGATCCGGTCGCCGGACTGACTGGTCAAATGTCTTGACAATCCGGTAATAATCAATAATACTCCTGACAATACACCGGGAGAGAGGCGGCAATGGCATTTTCTGCGCTTGTGTGGCTGGCGATCGGCCTTCTCATCATGGGGCTTGAAATCGTCGTCCCAGGTTTTGTGCTTTTCTGGTTTGGCGTGGGCGGGCTTCTGACTTCGCTGTTCGTGTTCATCCGGGTCCTGCCTGCCGGAAGCGCCGAGTTGCAATGGTCGTTCTTCTTCATTTCCTCGCTTCTGTTCCTTTTTGTATGGCACCGCTACATGAAAAAGCACTTCAGCAGGGACATCGTCGATGAGGTCCGCGATCCCACCATCCAGGGACTTCTGGGGCGGGTGATAAAACCGATCGCGCCGGGAATGCCGGGCGAGGTCGAGCTTTACGACAACTTCCACGGGCTGCGCCACTGGCAGGCTGAATCCGAGGAAGACCTGGGCGAGGGGGATGAAGTGCGTGTCATGGAGGCAAGGGGCATCAAGCTTCTGGTGACAAGGAACACAGCAAAATAAACAACGATAACAGGAGGTACGCATGATTTATCTTGTGCTGGCAGTGGGCGCGGTGGCGATTCTACTGATTTTCAAGGGAATAAAAATCGTGCCGCAGGCAGAAAACTGGATTGTCGAGCGCTTCGGGAAATACGCGGCTACGCTCAACCCCGGGCTCAATTTGATCAATCCGCTCTTTTCGAGAATTTCGCAGAAGGTTGACATCAGGGAGTCCGTGCTCGACATGCCCAAGCAGGGCACCATCACGAGCGACAACGCGTCCATCGAGGTTGACGGCATTGTGTACTACAAGATCATGGACCCGTATAAATCCTACTACGGCATCCAGAATCTCCGCTACGCCATCCAGAACCTGGCGCAGACGACGCTTCGCTCCATTATGGGAAAGATGACCCTGGATGAATCACTCTCGTCCCGCGAAAAGATCAACGCGGAGCTTCTCCACGTCCTTGACGAGGCGACCGATTCGTGGGGCACCAAAATCACAAGGGTGGAGATCCGTGACATCGAGCCGCCCGCCGACATCGTGAACGCGATGACGCTTCAGATGAAGGCCGAGCGCGAGAAGAGGGCGCGCATTCTCGAGGCAGAGGCCAAAAAGGAAGCGGCCGAGCGCGAGGCCGAGGGTTTGAAACGCGCCACGATCCTCCAGGCGGAGGCCAGGAAGGAATCCGCTGAGCGCGATGCGGAAGCGCGCGAGCGCCTGGCAAAGGCGGAAGGAAACGCGATCGGCTCCGTGGCGGAATCCCTCAAGTCGAGCGGCGGTGATCCGCTGATCTACCTTCTGGGGCAGGAATACGTGAAGGGCCTGGTAAAGCTGGGCGAGTCGGCAAACGGGAAAATAGTGGTGCTGCCCCCCGATGTAATCGATTCAATCAAAAACATATTCCAAAAAAGCTGAAGCATGCGCTGGTTCACGGCTCTTTCCTCCTCAGGGAGGAAGAGCCGTGAACATTGTATTTGCCGTTATACAATCACCACCTTGTTCTCTTTAAAAGCGACCGCCTCGCCAATAACAACCGGCTGTTCCCCCGCTGTGGAGAGCGCAGCGCGAACCTTCGGTTCGTCATGTTTCCCTACGAAGAGCATCATGCCGATGCCCATGTTGAAAGTTGTGAACATCTCCCGCTCCTCAACCTTGCCCTCGCGCTGAATGACCCTGAACACAGGCGGTATCTCAAACGAAGCTTTGTCGATCCTCACCGCAATGTTGTCGGGGAGAACGCGGGGAATGTTTTCGTAAAAACCTCCTCCCGTAACGTGCACCATCCCCTTGATTTCGTGCCCCGCTTTCAGGCATTCAAGAACGCTTTTACAGTAGATGCGCGTGGGGGTCAGCAGCGCGCTCCCGAGCGGCTGGCCAAGGTCGGCGATGTGCGTGTCGACGGTATACTTCAACATGTCAAAGAAAAGCTTTCGCACCATGGAATAGCCGTTGGAGTGAATGCCCGATGAGGGAAGGCCGATGATGAGATCGCCCGGCTGGATTTCCTTCCCGGTTATGATCTTGCTCCTGTCAACCACTCCCACCGCGAACCCGGCGATATCGTAGTCGTCGGGGCTCATCACGTTGGGGTGCTCGGCGGTCTCACCACCGACAAGGCTGCAGCCTGCGAGTCTGCATCCTTCGGCAATGCCCTTCACCACTTCGACCAAGACATTTTCATCAAGCCTGCCGCAGGCGAGATAGTCGAGAAAGAACAGCGGTGCGGCGCCGGAGGTGAGGATGTCGTTGACGCACATTGCCACCGCGTCGATGCCGATGGTGTTGTGCCGGTTCATCATTTGCGCAACCCTGAGTTTGGTGCCCACGCCATCGGTGCCCGACACCAAAACCGGCTCGGCGATGTCGGGAAAACGGCCGTCAAAGAGAGCGCCGAATCCGCCGATGTCGGTGAGAACGCGTGGTGAAAAGGTGGATTTCACGGCCGGTAAAATCTTTTTCACGAAGCTTGAGCCCCTGTCGATATCTACGCCGGAGTCCCTGTAGGTGAGTCCCATGAC
>CAZPZJ010000026.1:7994-13566 GCA_964591055.1 uncultured Leptospiraceae bacterium | reverse complement strand
ACAGGACGGCGTCATGCCATTATCCAGGCAGGAAGTAGATATCCTCATTGAAAAGCTACGCGACAAGTACCGCGATTGCGCGAAGAAGTACAGCCCCAAATGGTTCAATGTGGAATCATTTGAGGATCGTCTTCGAATGAGCCTGAACAACCGGATGAACCTTGAGGGGTTCATTCTTGCTGAGATCGCCGCGTTTGAAAAGCTGAAGGACAAGTACGAGAAGAAAAAGAGCGCAGGAACGTTTTCGCAAAAGGTGGACAGGATAATCGAGGAAAACACCGCACGGATCAGAAAGTACCCTGCGATCAGCTTTCACCCGAGGGCCGGAATTGAAATCGTCCATTTTTACGGTGCGATCTCGGATTTTACCCTTCATGCGCTTCCCGTGCTCCGGCTGATCGCTGATGACAATGGAATCAAAAACCGGCTGAATGACCTCGAATCGGCACTCGACAACCTCGCGACGCCGCGCGGCTCCAGGCTCCCGAAGAGAATCGAGGGACATTCACTCCTTCTGTCCAGAAGAGAGGCGGGCGAGCTGGAGATTGAGAGGGATAAGAACGAGTACCTCAAGGAGTCGGCGTTTGTGCTCCATGACATCGTGGCCCTGTGCGACGAGCTCATGGAGCGGCGCGACGAGCGATGGGAGCAGCCCCTGCGCTTTGACAGGCTGTACTGCGAAGGCGAAAGGAAGAAGCGCGTTGTAAAGCGGTTTTCCGGCCATACGGGGTATGGCGCCATCCTCGAGATCAGGGAGCTTGCCGCCGGGGTGATAGAGGATTTCAGGCTGCAGGCTTTCCGGAGAAAAGGAGTGCCGGGTCCCGGTGCAGGCGTGCAGTATTAGTACGAGCGCCGCTGTTTCTTCTGAAAGAACACCCACGACAGTTCGGCCCCGATGACGAACAGGAAGCAGGTGTACCATATCCAGATCATCAGGATCACCACGATCGACAGCGAGCCGAAAATCGAGGTGTAATCATTGATCTCGGTGATGTAAAACGAGAAGATCAGCTTGATGATCTCGTAGCTCAGCGAGGCGAACAGGGCCCCCTTGAACATCGAGCGGTTATCCAGCTTTTTGGGCGGTACGAACCGGTAGAGGATGAAGATCATCGTCGTGTTGATTGAAAGCGTCGCAAGAGATGAAAGGAGGTAAGGCGCCCGCAGCAGGCCGGGCAGGCTGGTGCCGAACACCGTGACGGACTTCAGGTTTTTCTCGATGAGGTCAAGAAAGAACCGGTTTCGGACGACAGCGATGATGTTGGAGATGATGGTCATGACGACCGCGGTGAGGCTGATGCCGATGATCAGGATGAAGTGGCGTATTTTAGCCTTCCAGTATTTTCTGCTCTTTCCCACCCGGAAGGCGAACTCAAGCGCGCGTTCAACGATGTCGAACACAAGGCTGCCCCACCAGAACAGGAACGGGATCCAGATGAGGGCGAGGTAGCGCTTTTTGTACACGATCGTGTCGATGGTGTTGACCAGCTTTTCGATGCGGAAAGAGGGCAGCAGTGTTTTTAACTGGACAATATAGGCGCTGGCCGCGAGATCCTGGGATTCGTAGATAAAGCTCATCAGGTAAATGATCACAAGTGAAACGGGGATAAATGAAATAAGCAGGAAAAAGGCCATGGCGCAGGTGGTCAGCTCGCCGTTATGGTGTTCAAAATTGTTGAACGCCTGGACGACGTCGACGCCGAGATCCTTGATCCTGACGGGTAGTCTCCTCAGGCTTGTCCATACTCCGCGCAGGACGGTGGCAACAGGTTTTATCAGGATTATCACATTCTTCATTGTTCGGGCCGCGCGCAGACCATTCGCTCGTTGCGCTGATGTCCGGTTAATCGTAAAAAGTGCATTATCATGGATTCGGGTTACATGATTATGGCAATTTCGATTTAATGCAACTATATTTATAAGACGATATTTGCGTTTGACATCGTAGCGTCGATGTGCATGGTTAGAAATTGGAAAAGTTTATGAAAAAGTATTTCATTATCATTCCTATGCTGTGTGTGTTTGTGACCGTTTTTTCAGCTTATGGCGCTCCACTTGCGTCCGGAGCTGAGAATCCGGACAGCATGCAAAGCGATTGGCTGTGGTACAGCAAGGGACTGTTTTATAAATCAATGCGCGATTACAACAGCGCGATTGAGTGCTTTAAGAAGAGTGAATCGTCGGGGCGGGAGCTGGCGCGTGTGTATTTTCAGATCGCGGGATGTTACTATCACATGCGGAATTTCGAGATGACAAACAGCTACGCAGGGCTTTCCATAAAGCAGGACCGGAAGTACGTAAAACCCTACCTTCTCATGTATAATTCGTACATGAGGATCAGGAACCACCAGAAGGCGGCCGACACGCTTGAGAATCTGCTTGTTGAATCTCCCGGCATCATAGACGCGCATCATAATCTGGGAAACCTCTATTACAACAATCTGAAAAAGTACCGCAGGGCCAGGATACACTTTGAAAAGATTATAGAGCTGTCCACAAGCCAGATCGTGGACAATTATTACAGGGAGTACGCCCATTACTACCTCGGGTATCTCTATTACAGGAAGCACGACAGGGAAAAATCTGTTGAGCACTTCAAGAAAGTCGTTGAGCTCAATCCCGGGAACAGCTCGGCGATCTTCATTATCGCGTCCGTGCTGATGGACCAGTACCGGCTGAATGAGGCGGAGCCGTATGTCCGCGAGTATCTCAGCCGCTATTCCGACAATTCCAGGGTCAATTCCTTCCTGGGCAGGACTCTGTATCTTCGTGACGATCTTGAGGCCGTCAAATACCTTCGAAGGTCCGAAGCCTCTCTCAGCGTCGAAGGAATTCTGTCAAAAGCGCTGCTGATGGAAATAAACCGCGCCGACGAGGGGCTTGACAGGACGCTGAAATTTATAATAGCGAAAAATCCCGAATTCATATCGCCTCATGTCGCCCTCGGCAAGTGGTACCTGCGAAACAGGGAGAACAAACTGGCGAGTGGAGAGCTTTTCACCTCTGCGGTGCTTTTGTACAATGTCGGGCTGCTCAATGAGGCGGAGAACAGCATCAGGAAGGTTCTTGCCATCGATGCGACTATTCCGGAGGTTTATGTCTACCTCGGCAGGATCAACGAGGAGAGGAACAACCCGGGCATGGCCATTCTCAACTACACGAAATCCAATGAGTTGCGTGAAAATCCGGCGGTCATATCTCATCTTGGATACCTCTACACGCAGAAAAACGATTACGGGAAGGCCGTGCAAATGTATGACAGGGCCATAGAGCTAGAGCCATCCAATTCAAAAAATTACTTTTTAAAAGGGCTGATGTATTCCAACAGCGACAGATACTCGCTGGCTGAGCAGTACATGCGCAAGGCCATACGGCTGCACGATGACGATCTCTATTATTTCTATCTTGCGACTGTCCTTGAAAAGCAAAAGCGCTATGACGATACTTTCGATTCCCTGAAAAAAGCGATCAGCAAAAATCCGAAGAGCTCGCGCGCGTACAACTACCTTGGATATCTGTACGCCGAAAGGAACATCAGGATAGATGAGTCGATCAGGCTGATCAACAAGGCCCTGGAGATGGAGCCCAACAACGGTGCGTACCTTGATTCGCTGGGATGGGCCTATTTCAGGAAAGGGCGCTATCATGACGCGCTCGGCAAGCTCAAGGAAGCTGAAAAGCGGCTTGAGGAAGAAGGCGCTCCCGACGCGGTTGTGTTTGACCACATCGGGGACACCTATGAGAAAATCGGTGTGATCGAAAAAGCGGTTGATTACTGGCGAAAATCAATCAAACTGGAAAACAAGGCGGAAGTGCAAAATAAAATCAGGAAATACCCGGGGAAATGACGTCCGCTGAAAGGGGAACAGCCTTCCGGTCATGCGCGACGCAACAGGTTTTCAACCTTACAATTACCGGGAACTCTGTGGTGCGGGGAATCAGGGGAATTATATGAACAGGATCATGCATGCCTTGCTGTGCTGTATTGTGTGCGCCGCTTCGACGACATGTAAAAGCGCCGCGACCGTGGAACGAAAGGCCGCAGCCGACGCGCCGGAAATCATCTCCCTGATGGAGAAAATCAAGCAGTTGAATTCAAGAGCGCCCGCGCATTTTTCAGGACAGTTTATAGCCGAGGGCCATCTCCAGAACAAAAGCAAATTCAAATCGCTCGGGAAAGTTGTATTCAGAAGGGAGCCGTTCACGTTGAAAATTACTTTTATTGACAGCGTGTTCCGATCGACAATCGCGGAGTTTTTACAGGCAGGGGAGCAGATCAAAATTTACATGCCGGTTGAAAAAAAGGTCTTCATCGATACGCCGGACAAAATCCGGCTGAAAAACTACACCGGCATAGATCTGGAATATAGTTTTTTGTGCGCGCTTGCGACCGGAATGGTCCCCCTGATCGACAACTATACGATCAGGCAGGGGCTTGCCCGGCAGTATGAAAAATCTGACAGGAAGGAGCTGTTCGCCATTCTTGACAATGGTGCGCTGTTTGAAACGATATCGTTTATTGACGACATTCCCCGGAAAATCATGCTGATCCATCAATCCGACAAGGAGAAGATGGAGTTTTACCTTGATAGCCCCATGTTCAGCGGCGGCGGCGCGCTTTACAGAAAGGTGCGCTTTCTTTCAGCGAAGACGGGGGACAGGGTGTCGCTGAGCTTCAGGGGGATTGATTTTGCAAAAGCGCCGCCTCCCGGCAGCTTTGATATGAAAATACCCAAAAACACAAGGACGATTCATGTCCAGCAATAAACACCTATAAAAGGCTTTACATTGGATTGAGCCTGTACTAGATTTGCTAACGGCGCGTTTAACCGCCGTGTGCATGAGCTTTGACAAATATAGCGTGTTGCCGTTTAGACCTGACGGGGATTGGTTTCCGGTGCCATGATTCTTTCACAAAACCTGAAAAAGAGCAATATACTTATAAATCCCAAATCAAAGAACAGATGGGACCTCATCAGCGAAATGCTTGATCTGGCCGTAAAAAACAGGGAGCTGAAAAAGGAGGACAGGGAAAATATCCGGCAGTCGCTTGTTGAACGGGAAAAGTCCATGAGCACCGGCATCGGCAAGGGCGTCGCCATCCCGCACTGTACGACGACGAATGTTGACGAAATCATCGTGTTGCTCGCCACCTGCGACAGCGGGATTGATTTTGACTCAGTTGACAGCGAACCTGTCCGAATCACGATTCTTCTCCTCGTTCCCAAAAACAAGCTGACACAGCATATTAAAACCCTGGCCAACATCGCTAGGCTTATGAACAATGACGATCTGCGCAACAGGCTCCTCACGCTGAAAACCCCGGACGCCGTACTCAAGTCGCTCAGGAAATTCGAAGAAGACGCGATAAAATGACCGATCATCCCGAACATCTGTCGCGCCTGGTCGGCGGGCAGGGCGGCGAGGATGAGTACGATTCAAGTCTCAGGCCCGCCTCGCTGGATGACTTTGTGGGACAGCGCGCCATTGTCGAGAACATGCGCGTGTTTGTGCGGGCCGCCAGTATGCGGGGCCAGAGCCTGGACCATGTGCTGCTCTGCGGCCCTCCCGG
>CAZPZJ010000026.1:0-7894 GCA_964591055.1 uncultured Leptospiraceae bacterium | reverse complement strand
GCGCGCAGATCGAGAAAAACGCCCCGGATCGTCAACAGGCTCCTCAAGCGGGTATTTGATTTCTCGATGGTGGAATCCCGGAACCTCATCGACATGGAAATCGCGCGATACGCGCTTGAAAGGCTGGAGATAGACGAAAAGGGCCTTGATATCATGGACCGCATCATCCTGAAGACGATCATTGAGAAATTTGACGGGGGGCCGGTGGGCATTAAAACCATCGCGATTTCCGTGGGGGAGGAGATCGATACTCTTGAAGATTTCTACGAACCCTACCTGGTGCAGGTAGGGTTTATCAAGCGCACTCCAAGAGGGAGGATGGCGACCGAACTTGCGTACCGCCATCTCGGGTTCGCGCTCAGGGACGGCGGGCAGTCGTCCCTGTTTAATGACAACTCCTGATGCCTTTCCCCCAAGGAGCGTGTGTCAATACCGCTCACGCTTCCGGCTCCATCAGCCCTGTTCCCTTACTGACGGGACCCCGATGATTAATGTGTTGAATTTCTCCGGCGGTGTGCATTATGAGGCAGTGAAAAACCATGAAAAATAGCGAAATCCCGGGTAATGGAATATAATTATCTATTACCATGTCAATCGGGAAGTGATCAGAACGTACGGGGCGCGGCGAATCCGGAATGAATAAACAGGACAGGAAATTCAGGGAGATTCCCTATAATTATACATCGTTCTCCGACAGGGAGATTGTGCTCAGATACTTTGATGAGGAAGCCTGGCAGATCATCGAAGAGCTGAGAAAAACGAGGGTGACGGGCAGGAGCGCCAAGCTCCTGTATGAAAGCATCGGCGATCTCTTCATCATCGAGCGCAATCCCTACATCTACAATGACCATCTCGAAGACAGGAAAAAGCGCAAAAAGCTCAGGAAAATCCACGAGATGCGCTTTCGAAGCATTGAGAAGAGCGCCAGGGACAATCCGCTGGTCTGCAGGCTCATGGCGATGTGCAGGGACGTTGACAGGCGTTTTTTTTCACAGCTCGACGATGAGACCCGCAGAAGAAAGCGCATCCAGCACGTACTGGGCCGCGCGACCGCAGATAACAATATTCAATTCAGCGCCTTCCACAAGGTTTCACACGCGACCGACGCAACCGACTGGAGGGTGGAGTATCCTGCGGTGGTTGTGTTCCCCGACCGGACGCATGAGATCACCGGGATTATCCGGGCGGCAAGGGAGCTTGGCCTCAGGATTATTCCCCGTGGCGGCGGCACGGGCCTGACCGGCGGCGCGGTCCCGGTGTTTCGCGACACCCTGGTGCTCAACACCGAGAAGCTCAACACGATCGGGGAAATAACGCAGGTCGAAAGCGGCGGGCGAAGCATCCCCGTGATCGAGGCTGATGCCGGGGCAATCACCGAGGACGTGATTGAACGCTGCAAGGAGGAGGGATACATCTTCGCGACCGATCCCACTTCGTCCTGGGCGTCCACCATCGGCGGTAACATCGCCGAGAACGCGGGCGGCAAAAAGTGTGTCATGTGGGGCACCGCGATCGACAATCTCTACAGCTACAGGATCGTAAACGCCGAAGGCGCCGTTCTGGAAGTAGTCCGCCGCGACCACCCCTACCGCAAGATACTTCCTGAAGATGAGCTTCATTACGATGTGTACCGCCTGGGGCGCGGCAGGAAGCTTCTGAAGACCGTTTCGCTTTCAGGGAGCGAGGTCAGAAAGCCGGGCCTTGGAAAGGACATCACCAACAAGGCGCTCAACGGCCTGCCCGCGATTCAAAAGGAGGGCGGCGACGGCGTTATCATCTCCGCGAAATTCGTGCTCTACCGGCCCTTCCGCTTCTGCCGCACCATCTGCCTGGAGTTTTTCGGCAGCGACCTCATCAACGCCTCGCGCGCCATCGTGGACGTGAAGCGGGCGGCCGAGGCGAGCGACGATGTGTTTCTGACCGCTCTCGAGCATTTCGATGAAAAATACGTGGAGGCGATCAACTACCGCAACAAGTCCGAACGGGCCGAAACGCCCAAGGCGGTGCTCCTCATCGACATTGAAAGCAACGACGAATCGATGCTCGACGGGATGTGCGCCGGGATGCTCACGCTGGTGAAGGTGTACAACACCGAGGGGTTCGTTGCCGAGAACGAGGCGGTGCGGGAGAAATTCTGGAAGGACCGGAAAAACCTTGGCGCGATCGCTCGGCATACCAACGCGTTCAAGCTCAATGAAGACATCGTCATCCCGATCGAGAAGCTGCCGCAGTTCGCCGATTTCATTGAAAAGCTCAACATCCGAAAGGAGATGGAGAACAACATCGCCATCATCGCCGCTGTGGAAAGCTACCTTGAAAAGGCGTCTGAGCGCAGCGACGATGAGTTCTTTAAAAAGAAGGTCGCCCCGTACGTCGGTCGAATAAAGGCGTGCAGGCTGGATTACCGGGATTACATCGACCACCTTGGCAGCCCTGCGAGGGAGCTTTTCAAGTACCAGTCGGATTACGCCGACGAGATGAGGACGGTGTTCAAGCTCATCCAGGCCGGCGATATCGTAGTCTCTCTGGAAAGGGACGTAATCGAGCTGTTCCACTCCTCCTTCAAGGGATACGACAGGGAAATACAGAAGTTCGTCTCCATCGTCGATGCTGAGCGCAAGCGGAAGATAATCATCGCCACGCATATGCACGCCGGCGACGGCAATGTGCATGTGAACATCCCCGTGTTTTCCAACGATTACCTGATGATGAAGGAGGCTGACGATACCGCCGGCACCGTGATGCAGGAGACGGTCAAAATGGGCGGAGTGATCTCCGGCGAGCACGGAATCGGGCTCACCAAGCTTCGCTTCATCGAGCAGTCCGTGCTGGACAGCTACGCGGAATACAAGCGGGAGGCCGATCCCGACGACCTGTTCAATCCGGGCAAGCTTCGGTCCGACTTCCCGCTGCACCGCATCTACACACCATCGTTCAACCTGCTTGAGCTCGAGGCGTTCATCCTGAAGGCGGCCGACCTGGAGAAGCTGTCGAATTCAATAGCCTCGTGCGTGCGCTGCGGCAAGTGCAAGTCGGTCTGCAACACGCATTATCCGGCGTGCAACATCTTCTACAACCCCCGAAACAAGATCCTGGGCCTCGCCAAGGTCATCGAGGCGGTGCTCTACGACGCGCAGACCTCCAAGAGCCTGAGCCTTCGCCACTTTGAGAAGCTCACCGAGATCACAGACCATTGCACCATCTGCCACAGGTGTGAGGCTCCCTGCCCTGTCAGCATCGATTTCGGGGCCGTGACGCTTGCTGCGCGGGACATTCTGGTGGAGCGGAAAAAAGCGGGGACAAAGCCCATTACGGCGTTCGTGCTGTACTACCTCAGAAAGAGAGGGTACTATTTCAACAAGATACTCAGGATACTCCTGCTCCGCATGGGGTATTCCGCGCAGCGCCTTGGTCATGTCCTCAACAGGCCGTTTTCCATGATAACATCGAGGGTGCTGCCGAAAATCAACGGATACCTGCGTGACGCTCTCCCCGTTGCCGGGCGCAAATCCGTCCGCGAAATCGTGCGCGCGAGGGGCAGCAACACCTTCGTATCGTTCCAGAACCCGTCGCTGAATGCCGAGCGAAGCGTCATTTACTTTCCCGGCTGCGGTTCCGAGCGCATGTTCAGCGAGATCAGCATGGCCACGATCGCACTTCTGTACTACTCGGGCGTCAGGGTGGTCATCCCGCCGGAGTACCTGTGCTGCGGGTATCCGCTGCTCGCGAACGGCATGGTGCGGCAGGCCGAGATGAAAAGCTATGAGAACAGGGTGATCTTTCACCGCATGGCCGACACCGTCGGGTACATGGAAATCGAGAACGTGATAGTATCCTGCGGGACCTGTTATGAAATGCTTGAAAGCTATGAGCTGGACACGATTTTCCCGGACGCCGAGCTCATTGACATCAACGAGTACATCGTGAAAAACAAACTCTACGCCGCAGAATTGCCCAAACACAGGCGTCTCATCTACCACGACCCCTGCCATTCACCGCTCAAGCTCTACGGGTTTGAAAAGACGATCGCATCGGTAACGGGAGTTCAACCCGAGCTCTTCCCCTACTGCTGCGGCGAGGGAGGCACGCTGGCGCTCTCGACGCCGGTGCTTTCCAACTCGCTGCGGGAGCGCAAGGCGCGCAGGATCGCACCCATGCTCACGAGAAAGAACCAGATACTGCTTACCACCTGCCCGAGCTGCGTGCAGGGCCTTTCCAAGCTGAAGAGCAGGGTGAGCGTCACCGTGAAGCCGCTCAACGTCTTCCTCGCCGACTGCTGCCTGGGACAGGGCTGGAAGCGCAGGTTTATCCGCGACGTTAAAAAGGGCGGATACGAGCACGTGCTGTTCTGACGCCTTTGCCGAAATACTCCGTTGTTTTCGGCGAAGAATGTCGATAATGTACTATCAGGACAGATCGTGTCCCACCACATTTCTTTGTGTACAGCAAGTGAGCAATGACCGCAGGAACAGCGCAGAAAAAGCGTAAAATTCTTTTTGATCTTGTCGATCCCGACAGCACGCTCCTCCTGGAGGACGATTCGGAGGGATTTGAACGAAGGATTGACTCGCTGCGAAGGGAACAGGTTGCCGCCATCATTATCGTCGCGTCCTCCGTCACAAACGCGTACTCATACCTGCGACTCGTGAAAAAATATGAAAACGCGGGATTTCCTGTCAGGAGCGTGTACCTTCCCGACTTCGATTACGACCGCGCCGAGTACGTCACGGGAATCATCCATGACATGATCGCGTATTTCGGGCAGGGGAGTGTAATGGTGGTCTCGTACGGGGAATCATACGTGCCGGGCCTTCTCGCCGCCTACCTGGTCTACACCGGCAGAACGACGAAGCAGGCGATCAGGGGAGTTGGCGCCCTCGCGGGAGGGCTTTCCTTCAGCGAGGAGGAGAAGCGATTCCTTGAATGCCTGGAGCGTGAACTGACAGGAACGGTGCAGGAGGAGGAGCGCGAATCCGCGCCGATTGAGCCTGAGAAACCCGCAACAACCGGGAAGCCGTCAGCGGAGCGCACCGACCGGCCCTTGAAGGGCGCTGTGGCCCAACCGGATATTGAAAGCGCCTCTCCCGCGCCGCAGGTTGATGAATTGCGGGAAACAAAACCCGCGGAAAAACCGGAAGCGGAGCCGCCCATGCCCGAGGCGCACAAAGCGCCGGAAGAGGCGGTGGTGGAAACCGTAGAGGAAGCTCCTCCCGCGACGGAAGCGGTGGCGAGCGCGCAGGAAAAACCGGAGCCCCCGCGACGGGTCGCACCGGAAGCTGCGGAAGCTGAAAAGCTGAAGCCCCTGGAACCGGAGACGCCGCTTGCGGAAATCCCGGCGATTGAAAGGAAGGGCTTTCGGGGGCTTGTGACCTCGCTTCGTTTCAAGCTGATATCCATCATTTCGCTGGTCATTGCACTGTCCCTTTCCGGCATGATATTTCTGGCCACCTATTTCTTTGAAAAAGACAACCGCATCCGGGTGCAGGAAAGCAATCACGAGATGGCGGGGCTTCTTTCCATCAAGGCCGGCTCTGATTTTGTTTCCATCATGGAGAGAACCGGCCGGATCGCGGGCGGAATGCTGAAAGGCAGGGGGAATACGGGTATTGCCGAGGGCGAGCGTGAGATTGTGTTTGTCGGGATCGCGGGCCGCGCGGGCGGAAAGCTCGTCTTCAATCGCATTGCCGTTAACGAAGCGCTGGCGGCCGACCTCCAGATACCGGGAGCCGATATCGGGGACCAGATGGCTTCAGCCGGCGAGTTTTTAAGGGCGATCGAGGGAGACACGGTGATAGAAAACCTTTCATCACTGTTCAGGGTCCCCACGGCGGGAATAGCCTACCCGCTCAGGGTGCAGGGAAGTCAGGCGATCGACTCGGCAGTCGTCGCTGCCGTGCGCCTTGACGGCGTGCTCAAGGCGTTCCAGGGCGAGGAAGGAATGTCCAGGGGATTCGACGTCATGATGGTCAACGACCGGGGGACGGTGATCGCCCATGCGGACAGCGCGGTGGTGCTGGCGGGAAGGAGCTTCATGAACCTTCCCATCGTCGCGGCCATGGTGAAGAGCGCAATGAACAACGGGCAGACCCGCTATACCGACGAGAAGGGTGTGACGCACCTGGGGTCCTTTCGAAAAATCGGCGTCGGGGGGTGCGCCGTCATCGCCACCGTCGAAGAGCAGAAGGCGCTTCAGGCGGTGTACGATATCCAGCGGCGGAACATCTACCTGATGGTCATCGTGCTGACAATCGTGGTGCTCATCGTGTTTTTCTTCGGGCAGTCCATCACCACTCCCATCATTCGGCTCGTCGGGGCGACCAAGCGCATCAAGGAAGGCCAGTATCGTGTCAACATCGAGCCGGTATCGCGCGACGAGATAGGCGAGCTGACGGCCTCGTTCATCGAGATGGGCAAGGGGCTCGAAGAGCGCGAGAAGATGAAGGACGCATTCGGCAAGTTCGTCAACAAGGAGATCGCGGAGCAGGTGCTGAAGGGCGAGCTCAAGCTCGGCGGCGAGCGAAAGAACGCCGCGGTGTTTTTCTCCGACATACGAAGCTTCACTGCCATATCGGAGCGGCTTGAACCGGAAGAGGTGGTGGAGTTTTTAAACGAGTACATGACCAGGATGGTGCAGTGCGTCAACGCTACGTTCGGCGTTGTGGATAAATTCATAGGGGACGCAATCATGGCGATCTGGGGAACGCCGCTGTCTCACGGCAACGACACCGAGAACGCCGTGAACGCCGCCCTCATGATGCGCCGCGAGCTGATCGAGTACAACAAAGACCGGGGGGGGGAAAGGAAGCCGATCATCCGCATAGGGTGCGGCATCAACTCCGGCCCGGTGCTCGCCGGCCAGATCGGATCCAACGACCGCATGGAATACACCGTGATCGGGGACACCGTCAATCTCGCCTCGCGCGTCGAGTCCCTCAACAAGCCTTTTGGAACCGATATTCTGGTCACGGAAGAGTCCTTCGATGCGGTCAGAGAAATCTTCCGGGTGGAGCCCATGCAGAAGATCAAGGTGAAGGGCAAGGAGGAGCCGCAGCAGATTTTCGCGGTGCTGGGAAGGCTTGACGATCCGGAAAGCCCGAAGACGCTTGACGAGCTCAGAAGCCTTCTGGGAATCGAGACACGGGGCCCGGTGACGGAGCTGATTTCTGAGAAGGAAGAAGTGAAGTATGAGATTATTGAATAGCGGAGTGATCGCCGTATCGATCGGCGCCGCCATCATCACAATTTTCTCTTTCCTGTTTTACTTCGACATCACCCGGAAAATCGACGCGGGGCGGGCGGAGGTGGTGGGGACCATCACCTACAAGCGCAGGCTCGCCCAGCGCAAGTACGCCAGCCAGGTCGTCTGGGAGGAAGTTGAGCAGAACGAGCCGGTGTACAACTACGATGCGATCCGCACGGCTGAGGGCTCTGAGGCGGTGGTCAGGATCAAGGACGGCACGCAGTTCACCATCAACGAGAACAGCCTTGTGGTCGTGGCGTTCGCCAAGGACGCGATCAATATCAGCTTCGACCAGGGCTCCATCACCGCGAGCCGACAGAACGTCAGCGATCCCAAAATGTTGAACATCAAGGCCGGCAATGCGACCATCTCCCTTGAAAAGAGTGATGTCAAGGTCGCTTCCCAGCAGGGGAAGGAGGTAAGCCTGACCGTCCAGAAGGGTGACGCGACCATCAGCGCGGGCGCGGTGGCCAAAAAGGTGGGCGAATACCAGAATGCGGTGGTGGCCGGCGCCGGGGTTGACGTGAATTCCCAGACGGTTCGGCTACAAACTCCCATGCCCGACAGCCACCTTGTCACCACGGGCGGAGGCCGCGACGTGCGCTTCACCTGGCTTGCCGTGAAAAACGCGAAGGAATATTCAATCGAGGTATC
>CAZPZJ010000025.1:14318-25902 GCA_964591055.1 uncultured Leptospiraceae bacterium | reverse complement strand
CCGTAGTGAATACATCTTGTCCCTGAAGTTGTCGCCCATCCCCAGGTATGTCGTGGCGACTTTCAGGTCTCGGTACCCGAGCTGCATGTAGTGTGAAGCCTCCACATTGTTTGTGCGGTATACAAGCGGTGCGAGGTCATTCAGGGTCTTTCTCGCCATATCCACGTCCCGGATCAGCACCGAACGGTAATTTTCGATGAGGAGATTCTGGGCCTTCCTTATCTCGGAATAGGACTCCTTGAAAAAAAATCTCATGTAGAGTATCTGCGCGATGATGTCCCGCTGGATAGCCTCCCTGAAAATCTTTTTCTCCCTGTCCGTGCCGAAATTGCTGACGGACGGGTTGATAAAATAGAAGTAGTACTTGTTGTCGCGCAGGCCCTTCTCGGCCTTGACCTGCTCTCCTGCACGCTGGCTGGATTTTGTGCGCTGCGCAAGGGCGCTTCCGGCGCCTGACAGGGTGAAAAGCAGCATCACCGCAACCGTGAGGGCGCGAAATCCGGGGAGTTTTGAATTCGTCGCGGAAATGTCAGCTTTCAGCGGATATCTCACATGCTTCCGTCCATGAAGCGGATTCGGGCGCTGCAAAGGTCATTGATATACCGTCGTGAAAAGGAATTCAATCAAAAAATGCGAGCGTGTGACGGAAGGCCGGTTTACAAGTGCTTGACATGCGGCTGAAAACCATAACAATACGCGTAAGATCAATCATTGATGCGACTCCCGGGGGGAACCATGAAAAAATATTCGGTAATGCTGCTTGCGCTTGCGCTTTCCTGCGCATCGCTCGCGTCCTACGTCGACAAGAGGCCCGAGGCGAGCATAGACCGCTTCGATATCGCCGCGATCAGCTTCAAGGACGTTGACCTGCTGTTCGATATCGCGATTAAAAATCCCTATCCCATCGGCATCAAGCTCGACCGGGTCAAGGTGCGATTCGACGTGGAGGGGAAAAAGCTGTTTGAAACCGCCACCGTCAAGGGATTGAACATCAGGGCAATGGGAAGGGGAAACACGCAGTTCATCGTGAAGCTCGAGTACGACAAGATACAGAGCGTCGTCCGGGATTACATGAACCGCGAATACCTGAAGTGCGATGTCGTCGGTGAGATCGCCATCAACCTGCCCAAGCACAACATGCCGAAGGTGCCTCATGAGGTAAAAATACCCTTTACGCTCTCAAAAAACATCCCGGCGGTAAGGCCCGAGGTTTCAATCAGAAACTTTTCCGTGAAAGCGCCGTCGGTGGCCGATATCGAACGGGCGATCGCCGAGGCCGGGCGCAAAAACCTCAGCGCAGACAGGCTGGCGGGTATGTTCGCGAGCATGGTAAAGGGGAAAACGCCGCAGGGCTTCGATCCATCCGACCTCGATCTGAAGCTTGAGGTCAATTTCGATTTCCGGATTCGCAACAAAACGAAGTCGAAGCTCAGTTTCAATTCGATGGGGTACGATTTTTCCATGAATTCCGTCAACGTGTTCAGCGGCAACACCTCGCAGACCAGGATGGAGGGCGATACGCTGGTGCTTACCATCGCCAACCAGATGAGCTCGCGGGCGCTGGGCAAGGGGGCTGCGGCGTTTTTCAAACAGAGGAAAGGCGCCTTCAGGATGAAGGGGGAGACCATGGTGCAGTTCCCCGTGTCGATCCGCAGGGAGCCGCTCAAGCTCCAGTTCGACGAGTCGGGCGGGTTCAACTTTTAACGTATGTCCGGGGATGGTCAGGGCGCGGCGGAAAATGTCTTGACGGGGGCCGCGTGTGCTGTAATATCGCCGGCGATAGGGTATAGAGCTTTATGGAGAGCGATATAGTCCATCATCACGGCGTTTACAGGAAAGGCGAAACAGGGCCCATAGTGACAGCTATGGGCTTTTTCATCTCCCGGGCCGGGAGGTGGGGCCATGTTTAACTCGGACGTTTTAATCCTCAATTCGGGCTTCATCCCCATCCGCATCTCGTCGGTGAGGGACGCGGTGGGGCTCATGCTGGCAGACAAGGCGGTCCCGGTGCTGGAGGAGGACCGTTACATCCGCTCTCCTTCCCTGCAGCTCAAGGTGCCCTCGGTGATTTCTCTGGTTGGATACAGCAGCCTGCCCCGCCGCAAGGTCGTCTTCTCCAAGCTCAACGTGATCTACCGCGACGACATGGTGTGCCAGTACTGCGGCTCCCGCTTCACGGTGCGGGACCTCACCGTGGACCACGTGATTCCCCGGAGCAGGTGGGAGACGGTGACGGGCCGGTCGCTCCGCGACGGGTTCACAAGCTGGGAAAACCTGGTGTGCGCGTGCCGGTGGTGCAACGGAAGGAAGGGGAACAGGCTGTTAAAGGAGATCGGCTGGTATCTCCCCCGAGAGCCCTTCGAGCCTGAATACCTGCCTCACCTGGTGATATCCCTGGACAAGGCGAAGCACAGGGGGTGGCTGCCGTTCTGCACGTTCAACGTGCGGCTCGTCCACGTTATGCCTGAATCGCTTTCCGCGTGTAATTGAGAAGCCCGCCCTCAAGGAGTATCCTCCTCTGTCGCTCCGTCGCAAGAAGCCGGAACTGTACGCTTTTGCCCGCGATCAACACCGTGATCGAGCTGCCTGCCTCCACCTGCCTGCGAAGGTCGAGCGCCTCGAAGCGGTCGCCGAAGTTGATCGTATCGTAGTCGCCGGCATCGATAAACACGAGAGGGAGTATGCCGAAGTTGACAAGGTTGGTGGAGTGGATGCGCTCGAACGATTTCGCGATCACCAGCCTGACCCCGAGGTACATGGGGCAGATTGCGGCGTGCTCGCGGCTCGATCCCTGTCCATAGCTCTCTCCCCCCACGATCGCCGTACACTCCCCCTTCTGTTTGAGCTCAAGCGACCGGGTGGCGAATTCGCTGTCCACATTCTCGAACACGTAGCGCGAGTAGGCGGGAATGTTGGAGCGGTACTTGAGGCGCTGCCCGGCCGGCATGATGTGGTCTGTGGTGATTTTATCGCCGGTCTTGAGCGCCACCACGCCGTGGATGCGCTCCGGGAGTGGCTCGGTGAATGGCGGATCGCCGATGTTGGGGCCGCGGAATATCGGCTCGTCAGAAAAGGAAGGCGGGATGATCATGGAGTCGTCCACGAGAAAGCTGTTCGGCATGGCGACCGGAGGGTACTGTTCGGGGGGGATTTCGAGCGGATCGACAAGCTCGCCGGCGAGGGCGGACGCCGCGGCCGTTTCCACGCTGACCAGGTAGATTCCCGCCGTCTGTGTCCCCGATCGCCCCTCAAAATTGCGGTTGTTGGTGCGCAGCGACACGCCGTTGGACTGCGGCGCCGCGCCGCTGCCGATGCAGAAGCCGCATGCGGACTCCATAATCCTCGCGCCCGCCCCGATGAGGTCCGAAAGGCCGCCATCCCGCGTGATCATCTGCAGCACCTGTCGGGAGCCCGGAGCAACCATGAAGCTCACCCCGGGGTGGACGGTTTTCCCGCGGACGATGCCCGCCACAGTCATGAGGTCGCGGTACGACGAGTTGGTGCAGCTTCCCACCGCCACCTGGTCGATTTTCATGCCCTTTATGGCCGAAACCGGGGTGACATTGTCGGGAGAATGCGGCATCGCCGCCATGGGCGCAAGCGCGGCGAGGTCGATTTCGATGGTGCGCGCGTAATCGGCGCCGGGATCGGGATTGAGTGCGACCCACGACGATTCGCGCCACTGGGCGCGCAGGAAATCGAGCGTCACATTGTCGCTGGGGAAGAGGGACGTGGTGACGCCGAGCTCCGCGCCCATGTTGGTGATGGTGGCCCGCTCGGGCACCGAAAGCGTTGCGACGCCCGGGCCCGTGTACTCGACCACGCAGCCGACATTGCCCTTCGTGGTGAGAATCTCAAGCACCTTTAAAATCACGTCCTTGGCCGACACCCATGGGCGAAGCGCGCCGGTGAGCTTCACCTGGATGACGCGGGGGCAGGTGAGATAGAACGGGCCGCCTCCCATGGCGACCGCGACATCAAGCCCTCCCGCGCCGATGGCGATCATACCGATTCCGCCGCCGGTGGGGGTGTGGCTGTCGGAGCCCAGCAGCGTCGCCCCCGGTCTCCCGAAGCGCTCGAGGTGCACCTGGTGGCAGATGCCGTTTCCGGCCTTGGAGTAGTATATGCCGTAGCGGCTGTTCATGGTCTGGAGGTAGCGGTGGTCGTCCGCGTTTTCAAATCCCATCTGCAGGGTGTTGTGGTCAACGTAGGAGACCGAAAGCTCGGTTTTCACGCGGGGAATGCCCATCGCCTCGAACTGGAGGTACGCCATGGTCCCGGTGGCGTCCTGGGTGAGCGTCTGGTCTATCCGGATGCCGATCTCCGTCCCCGAAACGAGCTCGCCGTCGACGAGGTGGTCGCGCAGTATTTTATGGCATAAGGTTCCTTTCATGTCGGTCCTCGCGGGCAGTGAGTGAGCGTCACATGGGCAGTGACGGAAAATTGGACTTTACAAATCAGGATTCGACTGTCAAATTATTTTTCTATGTCTACCAGGCTCTCCTCATATCTCCTCCCCGGCGCCGTCTGTGCGTCGATCGCCGTTTCGGGCCTTCTTGTTTTTCGGGCGTATTCGCAGCCTTCGGGCTTTCGCGCCTCGCTTCATGATTTCCTCAATACGCACGCGAAACGGACCGACGCCGTGAGTGCGGTCGGCGCGGAAAAAGCGAAGGCGGATGATGCGGAGATGATACGGTACGAGCGGGGCGACTGGGAGGAGTACGTGACCGGCCCGAAGTACAGGCTTTTGGCCGGCGACGTGATGAAGGGGCGTTTCACCGTCGAGGAAGACGACGACATGGACATCATCTCATACGGCTCCATGAAGATGAATATGCTCTACGGCAAATCGAAGTTTACCAGAGACCGTTACAGGCTGTACGACCGCGACACCGCGGTTTCCAAGGTGATCAAGGAGGGGCTGACTCCGGAACGCGAGATCAAGCTTCACATCGAGGGTACCGCGGGCAAGCGGCTCACGCTTTACATCGACCATGACAGCAGGAAAAGCGACAACAGCTACGTGATGAAGTACCGGGCGATCCGGGAGGACGAGGTGATCCGCGAGATCAACGCGGGTGAGATCGACATCAAGTTCAGCCATTCCAAGTACGCGGTGTACGACAACAACGCGGCGAAGGGACTGGGCATCGACATGACCATGCGCAGGGACAAACTCAGCGTCAAGCTCTTCGGGAGCGTCCTCCGGGGCGAGACGGTGGTGGAGCGCTTCACCGGCAACTCCTCGCCGAACTCCGTGAACCTGCGGGATTACCAGTACATGCGCAACCGGTACTTCCAGCTTGAGCCGTTCCGCCGCTATGACGGCATCACCACTGCCCCGGTAGCGGGGACATCGTATGTCACGCTCACCTCAAATCCGGCGAACCCGGAGACCTACACCCCGTACAGCGTCAACATCGACTCGACCGGGTTTGAGCTCTACATGGACGACATGAATTCGCTCAATAATGCGGGATCCGTCACCATCTCAGTCGATGACGGGCATTACACAAAGCTTGTGTCGGGCGTGGACTACACGATCAACTATACCACGGGACTCATCTCCTTCCTTAAAACGGTGCCCGACAACGCGCGCGTGTTCGCGGTCTACACGCTGAACGGAGGTTCGACATCGAGCTCCGACCCCACGGCGAGGACCGATGTGTTCTCAGGGAAGCTCTTCGTGTTCATCAAGTACGGGTATTCCATCAACGAGGACTATGACCGCGACATGGTCGTCGACAGCGGGGAATCGGTGTCCGCGGTCATCAATGACGGCAGGCTGAACATGGACATATACGAGGTGCGCTCCTTTTACCGCATCGGTGAGACGCAGATTCTTGACGAAAACCTGAATGTCAGCCTGTACCAGGAAAACACGCTTCTAACCAGGACGCAGAAGGCCCGCACAGGCAAGCACAGCGTGGACACCTCGGGCGGCATTCTCGTGTTCACCCTTCGCGAGCCCTTCAGGCAGCTTCTGGGCGGGGCTGCGTCGGCCAATGCTGTGTACGCAGAGGCCCCGACGCAGAACAAGAACCTTTCGTCAAAATATGTGCTCCGTGTCAGCTACTACCGTGAGGCGCGAAGCTTCCAGCTTCAGCACACCAATATCGTCGAGGGAAGCGTGTCGGTCAGGATCAACAACAGGGACCTGCCGAAATCGTATTACACGGTTGACAACGTGTCGGGTTTTTTCCAGTTTACCGATCCGTCCAATCCCGTCATCTCGGCGACCACGAACATCGAGATCCGGTACCAGTACCTGCCGGCGGGCGCGCAGTCGCAGTCGTTCACCGGCGGGGCGAGGGCCGATTACAGGCTTACAAGAAATCTTGACATCGGCGGGACGTTCCTGTTCACCCGCTCGAGCGGCGGGACGACGGTGCCCGATGTCGGAAACGAGCCCGAGCAGGTCATGGTGTTTGAAGGTGACGCCAGGCTGCACCTCGGCGGAAAACATCTGGCGACAATGCTGAACCTGATCCCGGGTGTTGCGCTGAAATCGGTGCCGTTGAAAATGGACGCATACGCTGAATACGCGAGGAGCTACCGCAACATCAACTCGTTCGGTAAGGCGCTGATCGACGACATGGAATCGACCGACGTGGTTACCTCCATCTCGCTTGACGAGCGCGACTGGATTCTTGCCTCTCCCGCGGCCTCGAATTCCCAATCCGAAAGAGGAAAGCTGCTCTACTACTATTACCGCACCGAGTCGAGCCCGGGGGTGCTCAGGACGCCTTCGTTTACGCCGCGCGCCGTCGAGTACGCCGCGAAAGCCGGGCCTTACAATGTGGCGACGGGACATGTCTCGACGACAATTCGTTCCGAGAGCGATCAGCGCTCTCTGGGGCTTTCGTTCAACTTCGAGGCGGGTAAAAGCTTTGTCAGCATTGCGACGAGGCGCCTTTCTTCGACGGCAGTGGATTTTTCCGGCCTCCAGTATGTCGAGATATGGTACAGGTCGACCGGCGGCACGGGCACGGTGAGCCTGGCGCTCGATATCGGCTCAATCAATGAGGACTCTGACGGAGACGGGATGCTGGACACGGAAGATATTGACAGGGACGGCTATCTTGACAGCGACCCGGCTGCCGGGGTGTTCGAGGACAGCGGGTACGCCTTCAATCCCACAGGCGCGGACGCATCCACGGTGGGCGGGGGGGCGGCGATTTCGAGCGCCACAAGGGGTGACGGCATCCTCACGTCGGAGGACCTTGATGGCAACGGAATCCTTGATACCACGGAACGGGTAGTGCGAGCCCCGGCGTCGTTCTGGGAGAATTATACGGAGATGCAGAACATCAATCTCGCGGACACCTCGTGGCGGAGGATTCGGATCTACCTCAATAAAAACGCGACAGATTATACTACCAACGCCAGCCTGTACGAGGACATCCTGTCGCAGGTGGAATCGATCCGCCTTTCGGTGGGTGCAGGCACTGCCGCAAGCGGCACGCTGTACATCGACACCGTCAAGTTCGTCTCCTCGCGCTGGCGCACCGTCGAGCTTGACGATACTGTAACAACAAGCCCTTCGTCCTTCAAGGTGACGGTGGTGGACACGCTCAGCGACAGCGATTACCGCGCCGACGCGTTTCTCTTCCAGATGAAAAGCGTGTACACGTCGCTGCACGGGGAGAAGAGCAACGACGAGCTCAACCGCGAGCAGGAATCGGCGCTGTCCATCTCGTACAACCTTGCCGGGTACTCGAAGGGATCGGTGACGCGCAAGTTTTCACAGCCCATGGACCTCCGCTTTTACAAAACGCTGAACATGTGGATCAACTGCCGCTCGTTCAATTCCGGGGACACCGTCGGCGTGATCCTGGGGTCGTCGGAGGGAAATTACGTGGAATACCGCTTTGTGCCCGAGTACCTCAATCTCTGGAAGGAAGTATCGCTGCGGCTTGCAAGCGGCTCCGGCGGCACGGTGCCGCTGTACGCGACGACGGGCAGCCCCGATTTCAAGCGTATCACCTTTATGAAGATCGTGGTGTACAGCGCGGGAGGCGGCAGAATATGGTTCAACGACATCTACGTGAGCGAGCCGGAGACGCTGCGCGATGACGCCCACTGGTACGAGCTGCATCTTCAGTCCACCCGCGCCCTTGCGCGGACGGCGTCAGGCGTGCCGATCCTGTCCGACATGAATATACGGTTCATCTCGAAGGGCCACGGCGCGCAGTTCAGCACCGTGGGGCAGACCGTGAACGACATGAGCGAAAACTTCTATCAGGTGTTCTCGTCGGTCAATATCCTCCCGAACTGGAACGCCAAGCTCGATTACACGGCGGAGCGCTCCAGCACTGACAGCCTCAATGAAAAAGTTTCAGACGACCGGCGTGGAACAACCGAGAGGCAGGCGCTCTATTTTGAAAGCTATTACAAGTCCGGCATCGATGCGCTGCCGAGCGTCAAGATGTTGTACCGTCAGGAGCGCTATGACAACACCCGCGACCAGTTCATTTCGTCAGATGCGTGCGAGCGGCAAAGACATACCGTGAGCCACGCGCCCGTGGTGCTGGTCGAGGAGAAGATAGCGGACGTGCTCGGTGGAAGCATCACCGCGACCATGCAGCTCGATCTGTATTTCGCAGACGACAGGATAAGGAGAAACTCGAAGACGCTCTCATCCGAGCAGCTGGCCGGTTACGTGAGCCTGGATGAAATTGAATCCCGCCAGAAGGGAAACTCGCGGCTTGTGGTGAACTATCAGAGTAAAATATTTTACATACAGCCTTCGATCGACTATTCGACCCACGAGATTGTCCGGCTCTCGGGAAAGGACTCGCTTTCCGACACGTCGCTTGAAGCGGATGTCAGCGGAGGATTCCATCTCCCCTTTCAGTACCGTGACGATACGCGCTATGTGTCGCGCAGCAAGAACGCGGAGCTCCGATTCGGGCTGGGCGGGGACATGCTGATGAACCCGTCGATGAAGATGAACATGTACTACAACGAGAGCGGATTCCGGGACTACACCGCGTCCGAGAAGCTCATCTCCGGGCCGTTTGCTAGATCGCGTGACGCGGTCAGCAGCGTTTCCAACAGGATTGACGTTCCGATGAACCTGAAGCGGTTTGCGCCCCTGAGGTTCTTCGAGTCGTTGGTGGTCAGCTACAGCCGATCGCTGTATGTGCGCGAGACCGAAGTGCCGTACGAAGGGGAGGGCACCGGCGAGTTCGATGAGCGGTTCGGTATGGAGCGGCCCTTCTCCGTCACCATGCGCCCGGGCCTGGATTTCATCCGCTACAACCCGTGGCATTTTCTGAAGGGGCGTGGTAACTTTGCAGAGGGCCGCGACTTTACGTACCGCTCGCTGAACGGCAACATCGCCTTCCCGGGCGGTGAGGTTGCGGCCGACTACACCAACGCGCTCAGGCTCATCGACGCGTTTTCGCTGAGCTCCAGCGCGTCCTTCAACCCCCTCACCGTGAATGTGACGGCGGGCCTCAACCACGTCAGCGAGAGGAGCGCCATCAACGGCATTCCCCAGCAGGCAATCACCGCGAACGCCAGCGCATCGTTCGCGTTTGACATGATGCAGGTGTTCAGCTTCGGCTTTTTCAGGCCGAACAGGGATGATTTGCCGTACCACGCTGCGACAATCAGCCTCACCTACGCCTACAGCCGCAGCATGCTCATCACCTCGAACATCGTCGAGGACACAAGCTCTCCCCTGCTCGCGCTGACCTTCAAGCGGGGAAGGGCGAGCCTGGGCCTTCGCTACGGCATGGATTTCCGTTTCAGGCGCAACCACGAGTTTCTGGACAGCGAAACTGCCGAGGATGATGCGGATTACATCTACGTGACCAACCTTTCGACGGTCGAGGACATGGAGGAGGTGGAGAAGGGCTACACCTTTTCGATACTCTTTGAAACCGACGTGTTGTGGCTGAAGGCGTTCTTCTCCGGGCTGTACGAGCTGGTCGCCTCGCCGATATTCAGCGTGGAGTACTCGCTTTTGCTGAACAGGTACAATTACACGGTGTCCGCCTCGCCCGATCCCTATGACCAGCACCTGGTGACGGGAAAGCTGACGCTCGACCTGCACCGCAACGTGCAGGGCGGCCTCATAGGGCGCTGGGCCCTGGAGAAGTACCGCAACAGCGATACCGACAACGTCTACCGCGAAATCATATCGTACGAGCTCGGGATGAATTTCACGCTGCTGTTCTGAGATTTATGTAGAATCGTGAAAAAACAATTGCGAAGAATTTTGATTTCTGCCATTATTGCGCTTTCATCTGTGTATCCGCCGGCCGTATTTCATCAACGAACCAGGAGACCCTATTATGCAGCGAGACGGCTATTCTGGAGAGGAGCTTTTTTCCTCTTCGCAGGGATTGGCATATAATGACTTCATTATTCTTCCCGGCTACATAGATTTCTCGCCGGACGACGTGAACCTCGAGACAAGCCTTACCCGGAACATCCGCCTCAAGAGGCCGCTGGTGGCAAGCCCCATGGACACGGTGACCGAGTCCAGAATGGCAATCGCGCTTGCGCTGCTCGGGGGGATCGGCATCATCCATTACAACAACACCATCGAGGAGCAGGCCAATGAGGTGCGGAAGGTGAAGCGCTTTGAAAACGGCTTCATCAACGACCCGATCGTCCTCTCCCCCGGAAACACCATCCGCGACGTCGACGGGATCAAGGAGCGATACGGTTTTTCAGGTATCCCCGTCACCGAGAGCGGGAAGCTCGGCTCCCGGCTGGTGGGTATCGTCACCAACCGTGACGTGGATTTTGAATCGAACAGGGATAAAAAGCTTTCCGAGGTGATGACCACCGATCTGCTCACCGCGCGGCAGGGCATCCTTCTCAAGGAAGCGAATGACATTCTCAAAAAATCGAAGAAGGGCAAGCTGCCCATCGTGGATTCTGAAGGCAACCTTGTTTCACTTATGTGCCGGAACGACCTCCTGAAAAACCGGGAATATCCAAATTCCTCGAAGGACGGGAAAAAGCAGCTCATGGTCGGGGCCTCCATCTCGACGCAGGATGAGGCGAAGGAGCGAATGGAGGAGCTGGTGAAGGCCGGCATCAACGTGGTGGTGATCGACTCGGCCCAGGGAAATTCCCTGTTTCAGATCGACATGATCAAATACATCAAGAGAAAGCACCCGGAAGTGGACGTCATCGGCGGCAATGTGGTTACGATGGAGCAGTGCGAAACGCTCATTCAGGCGGGGGCCGACGCGCTTCGCATAGGAATGGGGCCGGGATCGATCTGCACCACGCAGACCACCATGGCGGTGGGCCGCGCGCAGGCGACGGCCGTGTACAAGTGCGCCAGGTACTCTCGCCGGCTCGGGGTGCCCGTGATCGCCGACGGAGGCATCGCCAACATAGGGCACATCGCGAAGGCCCTTGCGATCGGCGCGTCGGCCGGCATGATGGGCTCCATGTTCGCGGGAACGCAGGAGGCCCCGGGCGAGTACTTCTACGAAAACGGCATCAGGCTCAAGAAATACCGCGGGATGGCGTCAATGGAGGCCATGGAAAAGGGAGGCGGCAAGCGCTACTTCGCCGAGGACACGAAAATCAAAGTGGCGCAGGGCGTGTCGGG
>CAZPZJ010000025.1:8105-14218 GCA_964591055.1 uncultured Leptospiraceae bacterium | reverse complement strand
CCCTTGTCCTTGATGTTGTTGAGCTCCATGACCTTCCTGACACGGTAGGTGAAAGGAGCGACGAACTTGATGTGGATGCCGTACTTGAGGCCTCTGGTGATGACGACGCCTGCGCGTCCCACGATGATGGCCCTTCCGCATTCGGAAAGGCTTCGGATGGTCTGCACCAGCTTCTTGTACACGGTCACCTGCGGAGGATAGTCGGTCAGCATCGTTCTGACGAGCTCGGACATCTCCTCCCGCTTTTTAGTGTCGATGGTCTCGATAAGGATTTCGGAAATCTGATGGTCTTCCACGATCTTGTCGATGAGCTGCTTGTCATAGGACTGCCACTCTTCAACTTTTTCGTAATCGTTGAGGCGGGCGGCGATCACTTCGCATATCGCCGAACAGTTGGTGCCGTACTCACGCGAAACTGTAATAAACGGGCGGGGAAGTTCGGATTTTTCCTCTTTCGGCTTGGACTTCTCCCAGGACAGGATTTGTTTGTTGATGTATTTGGCCAGCGTCGACTCTTTTACATAGCTGCTCATATGAATGCTCCTTCAACCTAACAGTAATTATAAAATGATATAAGATCAAAAAAAATTCTGAATAACTGACCTGCAGGAAACTATACAACGGTTTGTATTTATGAGACATAATTTAAATGACCACTGGACACAATTGTGGCAAATCTACAGCGTTGGTCAATTTAATCAATTATTTTTACCGGTGTCCGGCAGAATTTTTTAGTCGGTTTGCGACCGTTATGACGCTATGTTTGTCTGTAGTGTCGTCGAATTTCAATGGATTGCTGTGGACTGACCGGTATGCCAGTTCAGCAAAGGGCGACACGTGAGCGATTGGGGTTTGCACATGGACACGTTCAGTCTTTTAACGGGAATTGCGGCAGGGATTCTCACCGGAGTGGCGTGCTGTGCGTTGGCAGGACGGGCGGTGATCCGCCGCGTGCGGAAAAATTATCTTCTCGAACTGAAGACCCTTAAAAAATCGGACGGAAAGACGGACGGGGCACACGGCCTGGAAAAGGATCTCGGAAGTGCCCGTATCATACAGCGGGCGCTGCTGCCGGCCTCGCCGCCGTCGCATGAGCGGTTCAACATCGCGCTTCGCTATTACTCGCTGGAGGCGGTCGGAGGTGATTTTTATTCCTTCACGGAGCTTTGTGAGGGCGGGCTGGGAGTGTTCATCGGCGATGTCGCGGGACACGGTGTCTCCGCTGCGCTGTTTCTGTCGCTGCTCAAGGCGACGGCGGACAGGAGCTGCCGAAAATTCGGCCGTCAACCCCGCGAGTACCTCCAGCGGCTCAACAGGGACCTCTACTTCAACATGCCCGCATCCTACGTGACCGGCATATACTGCCATTTCGACTTCAATCCCGGTTCCGTCACATTCACCTTTTCAAGGGGCGGGCATCCCTACCCGGTGCTCTGCCGCGCGGGGACAGGGCGGGCTCGGATGCTGAAATGCAGAGGCACTATTCTGGGTATGTTCGAGAATCCCGAGTTCTCCGAGGAGACGCTGACGCTCGAACAGGGTGACAGGATATTTTTGTACACCGACGGATTCCCCGAAACGAGAAATGAACGTGGGGAGAAGATCGGGTACGGCGCGGTGCCGTCGGTCATCGGGAGTTCGTCGCGCGACACTATCGATGAAACGCTTGACGCGATCATGCGCGAGCTGGACAGATTCAGAAGCGGAGTGCCATTCAATGATGATGTGGTGATTATGGGAATTGAGATATGCTGATTGTTCAGCCCGTGCTCCGGGTTTCGTCAACAATCCTGCCGATGGCTTCAGCGACGTCCTTGAGCGTATAGGGCTTGCCGATCATCGCGGTGAACCCGAAGGAGCGGTAGTCTGACAGGATGGGATCGCTGGAGTACCCGCTTGAGACGATTACCGGAACCTCCGGATCGATCTCCCTGATTCTCTTTACGGTCTCCTTTCCTCCCATGCCGCCGGCGATCGTGAGGTCGAGAATAATGAAGTCGAAGGGCCGTCCCGTGGAAACGGCCTTGCGGTAGAGATCGAGGGCTTCAGTTCCGTCCGCCGCTTCGGTCACTTCAAACCCCAGATGAGCCAAAATGCCCCGCGCGGTCTCCAGTATGTAACCCTCATCGTCCATCAGCAGGATGCGCCCGGAAAATTGTCTTGTTTCAGGGATCGACTCATCGTTCCGTACTTCATCCATTGAATCCAGGGCCGGGAGGTATACGTCGAATGTCGTGCCCCGCCCCTCGATTGAGTGCACGCCTATGTGTCCGCCGTGCCGCTTCGCGATCGAGTAGCTGCTGGTGAGCCCCAGTCCGTGGCCGTTCTTCTTGGTGGAATAATAAGGGTCGAAAATATTCTGGATGTGTGAAGGTGAAATTCCTCTGCCCTGGTCGGCAATGGATATTTTTATATAGTTACCGGGTGAAAGCGCGGCCGCCGCAGGTGTATCGGAAACGTTGCACGCGCTTATTGTGATTGCGCCGGAATTTTCCATTGATTGAATGGCATTGATGATGATGTTGTTGAACATCTGGCTTATCTGCCCCGGGTCCGCGTTTACCTGACGAAGGCCGGGCTCAATTTCAAAGGTGGCGTTGACCCCGGACCCTGAAAGTATCAGCGAAGCCGATTCCCTGAGCATGTCGGCGATGGAGACTTTCCGCTTCACCGGCGAGCCTCCCCTGGCGAACGTGAGCATCTGCCTCGTGAGTTCCGTGGCCCGTGATGCCGCTCTGGCAATCAGATCGAGCAGGCCGAGGGCTTTTTCATCGCCCTCGGCGCGGGCGCGGGCCAGTGAAACGTTTCCCGTGATCGCGGTAAGGAGGTTGTTGAAGTCATGGGCGATTCCTCCTGCAAAAACACCGAGAGATTCAATCTTGCTGGTCCTGATAATCTCCTGCTCTATCCTGTACCGTTCTGTGACATCCCGCAGTACGATCACGGTCCCTGTTATGGTTTCGTCGTTCCGGGCGACTGCCGATCCTGTGATCTCGATCATCCGGTCAATTCCGCCTGCGGTTCGGATCGTGAGGGGAAGATGGATGTTCAGCATCCTGGTTTTACCGGCCAGAACGGGAAACGGATCAAGGGAGCGGTATTCGGGCGGATTGGTGATGATTACAATATCAGGGAATCTTTTTCCGGAAGCGTCTCCATTGCTGAACCCGGTGAGGCGTTCCGCCGCGGGATTCATCAGGGCGATTTTACCCTCGCTGTCGGTGGTGATGACGGCGTCGCTTATCGATCGCAGGGTGGCGAGCAGCTGCTCTTTCTCCCTGCTTACGATTTTACCTGATTCCACCAGCTCATCCTGCGTCGCGACAAGTTCCTCGTTGAGCGCCTCAAGCTCCTCGTACTGGGTCTGAATTTCATTGTACTGGTCAATGATTGTGGCTTCCGCTTTTTTCATCCGGGTGATGTCGGAAATGATGCTCAGGGATGCGATTGTGCTGTTGATTATGACCGGGGCTGCGGAAATCATTACATCAATGATCTCCCCTGTTTTGCTGAGCACCTGGGCTTCATACTGGCTGGAGCCCTGAATGCCGGCGATACGGTCTTCGTATTGCCTGCTGACGAGGCCCCTGCCTTTGGGGGTGTCCGGCAGCAGGGAAGCGAAAAAGTCCAGGGAGTAGAATTCATTTTCCGCGTAACCGGTCATTGCAAGGAGCGCCCTGTTGCAGTAAAGAATCCTCCGGTCCTGGAGGACCAGAATCCCCTCCCGCGCGTTTTCAACGAGGATGCGGTATTTTTCCTCGGATTCCCGCAGCGCCGCCAGAGCGCGTTCATGCTCCTTTCGGATTGTGTTGATCTTTTCCGTCACTCCGATTGACAGCATAATCACCATGAATGAGGTGCCGATCTGGTATCCATACATGGTAAAGAACGTCGCAGGCAGAATCCCGAACGCGAGAAGCGATGTGGATGAGACGCCGCTGAGAAAAACAATCCAGGTGGTAAGGTACAGTCTCGCGGGTTTGGATCCTCTCATTACTATGATAAACGATAGAGTGACACACACAATCGAGTTTATAATGGTCGTGATGCCGCTGGCCTGGGTGACAATGTAGTAGTTGATGAAAAAGGGAGTGAGGGAAAGGCAGAGGTTGATGACAAGAAAGATTTTAAGAATTCTGTCAATATCCCTGTGCTCAGCCCCGGTATTGAGAAATGAGCGCGTGAAAAGGATGAAAAAAGAGATGCTCAGAAAAATGAAGAGCGGATGTGAGATGTTCTGCCAGGCGGTAAAATTCGGCCACAGGTGCTGAAACGCAAGGCCGTTGTGGGCCATGGAAAAGAGGGAAATTGACAGGGTGAACAGCACAAGATAGAGATAGCTGAAGTTTCTGAACGAAAAGAAGATAAAGAGGTTGTAAATGATGAAGGCGATCATGAATCCGTAAAAAAGCCACAGAACCCTCTGTTCCTGGCGTATCCTTGAATTGAGCGATTCCTCGGTGTGGAGCGTCAGCGGCAGAACAAAGGCGCCGCTGGATTGGACGCTCAGGTAGTACGTGCTGACTCCCGGATTCAGCTCAATCGGGAACACGATGGTGTGGTAGAGAAATGGCCTTGCCATGAACGGTATCCTGTCGCCCGCCTGGTAGACGCGGAAGCCGTGCTCGGCGGGATAATGCAGTTTCACGAGATCGATGATGGGATAATCGCAGTTGAGGTACAAAACGGCCGGTTTGCCGGTGTCGTTTCGCACCGAGAATCGGAACCAGCGCGTTGATTTCGAGTAGCCGAATGTCGGCCGTTCAGAGTGAACAGGGTGGAAGAGCGCGTCCGCTTCCGCGCCAGCAATTTGCTGCATGGTCATCCGGGAAGACGGGTCCTCGGCGTGGGAGAGGAACAGCCCCAAGGGGGCCTGGGTGAATGAGGAATCGATGCGAATCGCCGTATGGGGACCGCTGTCGGCGACGCATGGAATTGTGAGCGCAACCAGCATTGCAACGGCTAGCAGGGCGCATGGTGTTGTTCTCAATCGACGGATCATGGCCGGGTGAAATGAAACAGTGTTTGAATGATAGTCCAATACATTGACAGAACATGTTTTCTGTCAAGGGTAAATGCTCCTTTCAGCTTATGCCGGCGGAGTCTGACGCGGTGTGGCCCGTGGCGGGCCCATCAGAAAAACGGGGTCCCGAAGGCGTTGAGATGCGCAAATTCGCGGAGTTCCCTTCTCGCGGGGCCGTCCTTTGCCATGACCGCGGGCCTGCCCACCGGAATGGCCACAATGGACTCGAAGCCGTCAGGGACGCCCAGAAGCGAATCGCAGGCTGCGTGGTTGAGAGATCCCACTATCACCGATCCCAGCCCGAGGTCGTGCGCGCGCAGGCAGAGATTCTGCACCGCAAGTCCCAGGTCGAACATGTGCCAGGAGTCGTACCGGGTGCGCTGGACGCCGTCCCTGAATCCCGCGTGGCGGGTGCGGGCACAGGCGACGATGACCACCGATGAAGACACAGAGCACTTGCGCGCAGGATTTGTCGGGGAGTAGGTGTCGGTCAGCTTTTCGATGAGCATTCTGTCCCTGACCACGATGAATTCCCATGACTGGGTGTTGGCCCAGGAGGGGGCGCGACGTGCGGCATCGAGAAGCTGCCTGATCTCATCGTCGGTGACGGGTTCATCGGTGAATGATCGCACGCTTCTGCGGCCGGTAATGGCGTCCATCGTTTCCATCTTTCTCTCCTCGTCGTGTCGTTCCTGGCGTCTCTTCATGCGGTGCGCACAATCGCGCCTGAAGAACGCCGCCTTTCAGAAAGGAAGGCGCAGCAGGGCGGAAAGCTCGCGCAGCAGATAGAGCTTTTCATGAAAATAGAGCGCGGTTGCGTCTATGTTCATCATGTGATGGCGCAGTTCAAGTATTTTCGGCAGCAGCGAAAACATGATGTCCGCGTTTTTTTTCGTTCCCGGAACGGCCATGCGTCCAAGCTCTTCAAGAAGCGCCATGCCTTCGCGGGTGAGGATCGTCATGGAATCGGGCCCTCCTGAAAGGCCCGTCCGGATGGCGGCGATGCTGACCGCGGGGAAGCTTTTCCTGCCCATCAACAAACCGAAAATCGCCCTCCCGCCTGTAAGCTCGCCGTTTTCAAAGGTAATGA
>CAZPZJ010000025.1:5276-8005 GCA_964591055.1 uncultured Leptospiraceae bacterium | reverse complement strand
GCGGCGATGCGTTCGCCCTGCGTTTGAAGCTTTGCCGTGTCGGCGGATTCCATGACGGTCAGGGAGTTCCCGCCCAGAGTGACAAGGTCGAGATGGCATGTTTGGGCGGGGCGGTTTGACGCGTCCGGGCCGGGAGCTGTCACGCTGACTTGCCTGAACAGCGGAAAGGGAAGCTGGTAGCGCCGGCCGTTCTCGTCGAACACAACCGCCCGATCGGCAGTGCTGAACGTGATTGCGCCGGGAATGTTGCGCACCGTGAAGATGAGCCCCCCGCAGGTGAACACCAGGCCGAACCCGATGAACACGGAGAGGAATGGTGACGGAGGACTGATGATCCCCGCGTGCGCGAGAAGCGCAAGCGCTACAAACGCCGCTCCCGCGATCACGAAGACAAACAGGAAAGGGGACACGGGCGCCGGTTTCAGGAGTATGGTATCGGGTGAGCATTCCCGGATCCGGTATTCAGCCATCGCAGCCTCCATGCGCATTGTCGTTGATACGCGGTGTCGCGTATCAACGACATAGTGTATTCCCCTTGAAGGAGATAGCGCAAGCGAAAAAAATATCGCGATATCCCCGGGGTTGACAGAGAAATGGTGTTTGTTTATTATGTATCCATTGAATTCTCTGGATGTGTCGGGGACTGTCATGGCCGGAAAGGGACATTTTTCATTGTTTCATATTGTTCTTCAGTGGATCAACGGGCTGTTGCTGTTTGTCTTTCTCACCGCGGCGTTAATGTCGTGCGCGCTGTGGCGGGCGACTTCACCCGATGCGGTTCAGGCGTTCAATGCCGCTTCCCCGGCCGCACAGCGGCAGGAAACAATGGAAACGGCGCGTCCCGATTACGGAGGAAATACGGCGGTTTTTTTCAGCGAGGATTACCACAGCCTGTTCGGCATGGCGACATCAGTGCTGGGAGTGCTTGCGGCGCTGCTTGCCGCGTTTCAGGCTGCGCTCGGTTACGGGTACGGCAGAATCGCTGTCCCGGGACTGCTGTGCGCCCTGGCGGGGCTCTTCGGCCTTGTTGGAACTGTTGCGCTGAGGATGGCGGGGGAATGGCCCGTTTTCCCGCTGCTGGACCCGGCGACGGCGAGGGGTGAGATGGTTGCGGCCGCGATGGCCGGCAGGATTGCCGGGTATGGATACAGCGTCACAATCACTACGTTCCTGTGTGCGATAGCGGCGGGCGGGCTGCTGTGTTGTGCGGCGCTGGCCGGATGGGCGCTGTCGAAACGGCGCGGAGGAAATAATGAAACCCCGGATTAAGCCGGGGTTTCATTGAAAGCGGGAAGGAGCCGTCGTTATTGCTCCGTATCGGCGAGCGCGACGATCGCCTGAGCCCATTTCACGTATTTCAGATTGGCAAGGTCGCCGATCGTCTTAACGTTGAACGCTTCCAGCAGCAGCTTTGCGTCGTTTTCGCTGACGCCCTGCAGCGCTGAAACGGGTGCGTTGGCCAGTTCCCTGAGGGATTTGCCTTCAAATGCCTTGTCCACGGCTTTGTTGATATTCATACTCTGCTCCCTGTTTTTCGTGTAACGGCTTCGCCGCACTTCCTACCACATCTGATTTTTTTCGTCAAGGAATTGCACGATATTTCTGAAAAGGGCAATGGAGAACAGCGGATTTTAAAAACGGGGAAAGAGGATTCAATGTTCGGAATGGTTATTCGATCATCGTGTAAAATCGCCCGTCGATGCGCTCGATACGCACCTCGCGCCCGAAAATGCCGCCCAGCCGCGCTGCGGTGAGCCCCTCTTCGATATCCCCCTGGAAACAGCACTCTCCCTCATGTATGATGAACAGCCTGCCGAAGACCGGAACAATCTCCTCGGTCCGGTGCGTGACGTAGAGGATGCCCGCGTTCGAGCTCTCCGCCAGCCCTGAAAGCGCCTCCAGCATGTCCTCACGGGCGGCCAGGTCAAGATGCGTGGCGGGCTCGTCAAGGATGAGGAGGTCGGGGCGGGCGATGAACGCCCGTGCGAGCAGCGCCTTCTGCCTTTCGCCGTCGGAGAGCATGCTGAAGCGGTCCCCGGCGCGGGTCCCGAGACCGACGGACGCAAGCAGGGCGCGCGCACGCTGGATTTCCCCGTCTGAAGGATCGAAAAAAAGCCCTATTGTCGCATGGCACCCGCTCAGCACCACGTCCAGCGCGGTGTCCGGGTCCGGGAAACGGTGTTCGATGAGGGTGCTGTGGTAACCGATTCTCTTTCGCAGCTCCCGGATGTCGTTCCCGAGCGGGCCCTTCCCGAAACGGCGTATGCTTCCCGCGCTGGGATAGTTGTAGCCGGCGATGATCTCAAGGAGCCTGGTTTTGCCGGCGCCGTTTCGGCCGAAAAGCACCCAGCGCTCTCCGCTGCCGATGCGCCAGCTGATGTCATTCAGGATAGTGCGCCCGGTGGACGCGGTGTAGAGCGATATGTGCTCCATCTCGATCATGGCGTGGCCCGCCCCTGACGTGACGCCGCAGGCATCGGCGACTGCTTGCCTGTCATGCTGGTGATGTCCACTCTTATCGCGAGCACCGCGTTCAACTGCTCTTCGGCAAAGCGCCATTCGCGTTCCGGCGAGTAGTGCCTCATGATGATCCGAAGCGCTTCCTCCTTCCCTGCCAAATCGGAGAGTATCGTCGCACGCCCGAATCCGATCACGCTCCGGTATGCCGCGCCCCAGTTGCAGGCCCTGTCGGCCGCACGCACTTCATGGCCGGCGACAATTGAAAACGA
>CAZPZJ010000025.1:0-5176 GCA_964591055.1 uncultured Leptospiraceae bacterium | reverse complement strand
GCGGCATGGCGGCAATCTGTTCTTGATTTTTTCCCGCCGGGCGCGTAGCCTGTACAACACGATGCCGGGTAAAGTGAGCCCGGGGCCGCGGTCCGCGCGGACAATGACTATGGCAGGAATGATCGGATGAGGATACTGGTTGTTGAAGATGACGGAAAGGTCGCGGGTTTCCTGAAAAAAGGACTCGAGGAAGAGCGCTACGCGGTGGACCTTGCAGGCGACGGCGAGGAGGGGGCGTATCTTGCCGCGGTCAACGAGTATGACGCGATTATCCTCGACGTGATGCTTCCGGTGAAAAGCGGCCTGGAGGTGCTGGCCGGGATCAGGAAGCAGAAAAACCACACTCCGGTGCTGATGCTGACCGCAAGGGACGCGGTCGACGACAAGGTGAAGGGCCTCGAGGCCGGGGCGGACGATTATCTCACCAAGCCTTTTTCTTTTGAAGAGCTGCTGGCCCGTCTCAGGGCGCTGCTGCGACGGACGCACAGCTACGGGGAGAGGGTTTTCAGGGTGGCCGATCTCGAACTGGAGCCTTCGGCCAGGAGGGTTTCCAGGGCGGGCAGGGAGATTGAGCTCACCGGAAAGGAGTACGCGCTCCTGGAATACTTCATGCGCAACGCGGGCAGGATACTCACGGAAACGCAGATCATCGAGCACGTGTGGGACATGAACTATGACGGCATGGCGAACACTGTCAACGTGTACATCCACCATCTCCGCAACAAAATTGACCGGGCCCATGACATCAAGCTGCTGCATACCATCAGGAGCCGCGGCTATGTGCTCAGGGAGCAGGGGTGATCTCCTTCCGCGAATATACGGAGCAATGAATTGAAAAGGTCGATCCGGCTCAAGCTCACGCTCTGGTTCACGGGCTCCATGTGCCTGCTCATCATCGTCTTTTTCGCCTTCACGTTCTTCACGTTTCAGCATGCGATATACAAGAGCGACATGACCGCCAAACTCGACGCCGAGCTGGTCAGGTATGCGGGCCAGGTGCGTCAGCAGATATCAACGGTCCATGGGCCGTTCTACGTCCCCCTTGACCGCTACCGCGACCTGTTTGACGGATGGATCGGGGAAAGCCTTTTCCTCAATCCAGTGTACGGCCAGTTGACGGATTATCCTGACACATACGGGCAGCCGCCGCTGATCATGATTAAATGCAGGGAGCTCGGGAACAGGGCCTTCCCCCTTTCCGGGGAAGCGTACCGGACAGTGGCGGAAGGCGGGCACATGATTGAAACTGTACGGGGCGTTTTTCCCTACCCTGTCAGGGTGGTGACGATCGATGCGCGCGACATGATCCGTCAGCGCTATGTGCTCCAGGTGGGGATGTCAATGCAGCCTGCCAAGACCACGCTCGCGTCGGTGCTGCTGCGCTTCGCGCTCGCGGGGCCGCTTGTCGTGTTCATCGTGTCGCTCTTCGGGTATTTTTTTGTGAAGCGTTCGTTTGCTCCCGTCAGGGACCTGGTGAAAGTCGCGAAGAACATCACCGCCGAGGACCTTTCCCGGAGAATACCCCCTATCGACAGCGACGATGAAATCGGCGAGCTCGCCACGACGCTCAACGACATGATCGCTCGGCTTGAAAGCTCGTTCAATGAGGTCAGGCAGTTTTCGGGCGATGTGTCGCACGAGCTCCGGACACCGCTCACCGTCATAAAAGGGGAAATTGAAGTGGCGCTCAGAAGCGGGCGCAGCGGGGATGAGTACCGTGCCACGCTCGTGAGCGTGCTCGAGGAGACCGACAAGCTCAACTCGATCATTGAGGATCTGCTCCTGCTCTCGCGCATCGATGCGCAGGGTAAGTGCATCGCCATGCGCGACGTGGAGCTTGACGGAGTTATTATGGAAGCCTACGAGGATATCCTCACCATCGCCGGCGTGAAAAAGCTGAATATCTCGATCGCGGGGCTGGACGAGGTGACGGTGAGGGGCGAAGCCGGGCTGCTCAAGCGCGTGTTTGTGAACCTAATGCACAACGCAGTCAAGTACACCCCGCAGGGGGGCGCCGTGGAGCTGAGGCTTGCGGCCGGCGGGGAGGGAACCAGCGCAGCGGCGACATTCGTCATCAAGGATACCGGCATCGGCATTTCGCGAAGGCACCTGCCCAATATCTTCAACCGTTTTTACCGTGTGTCGGCATCGCGCTCCCCCGAAACCGGCGGCAAGGGTCTCGGACTGACCATTGTGAAGAGGATTCTCGAACTCCACGGGGCTTCCATTGCCGTTGACAGCCGCCCCGGCTCCGGGACCGTTTTTACCGTGGTTTTTCGCAAAAATTAATGGTTTTTAATGCAAATTTAATCTTCGTTTAATGCTCTTGTCGTAGACTGTCCACTGTACTAAATAAAAGAAAGTTTTCCGCGGCTGCCGGATGGGCCTTGCACGGAAAGAATTCACAGCACAAGCACTGAGAGGTTTGACAATGAAACGATACGCAGCAACGCGGGTTGCGGCGCTGACCGCCCTTTTCGCCCTCGTGTGCGTCATGACGGCGCCCGCGACAATTCTGGGACAGGAGGCCGCACCCGTTCAGGCAAGCGCGCAGATTGCGCCAGCGGAGGCGCAGGCGTCGCCTGCGAGTGTTGATAACGGCAACGGCAATGACAACGGCCCGGCCAGGACGCCGGATCGGAACCTTTTCGACACCGCTCGCAAGGGCGGGCCCGTGATGATATTCATCGTGCTTCTCGGGATCGTAGGGCTCACGATCATCATTGAGCGGCTCATCTATTTCACCCGCAACAGGATCTGGTTTTCCGACCAGGTGGAAAATTATTTGGCCGATGTGAGCGCCTCATCGCAGGCCCTTTTCCGCGAGGAGAAGGAGGACGAGCTTCGCGCCGCGTTTCAGGTGTATTCCAACCACCTTGAGAGGGGGATGGCCTTCCTTTCAGGGATCGGCAACCTGGCGCCCATTCTGGGCTTTCTCGGGACCGTGACGGGAATGATCACCGCGTTCGCCGCAATCGCCGCGGCGACGACCGTCAATGCGCGAATCGTCGCGGTGGGCATCCAGGAGGCGCTGATCACCACCGCCGGAGGGTTGATAGTGTCGGCCCCGATCACGTTCTTCTATTACCTGTTCACCCATGTCATTCACCAGCGCTTCAGCCAGTCCGAAGAAATTATCGGGAGAATGTGCGGAACGCTTCCGCGGCTGACATCCGAGCTGGACGACAGGGACTTCACGGAGGGACTGTAATGAACCGGAAGGCGGTTCTCAGGACGGTCCTGAAATCAAGGCGGGACCGGCGGCGGATGGAGGAGGGGAAGGCGTTCGATTCGACTCCTATGGGGGACCTCGCCTTTTTGCTGCTGATATTCTTTATCGTGACAAGCTCGTTCATCCTTCGGGAGGGGATTTTCTTCTCGCTTCCCTCCCCCAGCGCGGGAGTTGTCAATATCACCGAGGACAAGGTGATCGAGGTGTATCCGAAAAACACCGGGTTCCTGTATGCGGGCAGCCTGCTTTCCAGGGATGGATTTGGCGACGCATTGAAAAAATCAGGCGAGTCGGCGCGTGACAAGATCATGATCATTCACATGTCCAAAGATGTGAAGTACGAACGGCTTGTCGACACGCTCAGCGTGGCCAGGGAAACCGGCATCCGCAAGGTGTCGCTGAAAAACGAGGACGAGGGGTGATGCCATGACAACGCAATCGTTTCTCAGAAAACTGAAACCCATAGCGTTCGGTACGTCGATGGCGGACATGGCGCTGTTGCTCCTGGTGTTCTTCATGGCGTCCACCTCGACCGAGCCCCCACGGGGCGTGGTCGTTGAGCTTCCCAGGGCGACCACGCAGGCCGCCGAGCAGGAGAGCCTGTACGTCACGGTGTCGCAGGCGGGTGAAATCTACCTTGACGGGAAAAAAACCGGGATACAGGACCTGAAGGACAGCCTGGCGATGCGCCAGTCGGAAAAGGACAAGATCGTGTCCATCACTGCCGATAAGAACCTTGAATACAGGGTGATACAATCCGTACTTTCGGCGCTGCGCGAGCAGGATTTTCTGAACGTGGTGTTCATGTCGGAATCGCGTGACGCGGGGGGAGGGCTGCCATGACGACCATGGTCGAGGAAAAGCGGCTGAACCTGGTCCACCTTGTGCTCGCGTGGCAGGAGAAACACCCGTACCTCTTCGCGAACATCATCGCGGTGATGATAACGGCCTACATCATGTTCAGCATGCTGGCCGTTGAAGTGACGGAGGAGGACCTCACGCCGTCGGACAACATCGAATTCATCGATATCGACCAGATACGCACGGAGGCCCCCAGGCGGGTGGTGCGCAGGGAATACTCCACCACCACCGGTGCGGTGGATCCGACGCACGCCGACGTTGACCGCGCGCAGGGCACCTCGGACGACGCCAACGCGGTGGATCTCACCTTTCACCCCAATGTTGTGCCGCCGCGCCCCATCGGCAGGCTGAAAAAGAAGTATCCCAAGATCGCGCGGGAAAACGGCATTGAGGCGCTCCTCAATGTGGAGATGCTCATCGCCTCGAACGGAAGGGTGAAGTCGGTAAGAATTCTCGCCATAAGGCTTTCGAAAACGCTTCCCGCCGAAATGCACACCGACGTCGCGAAATCGTTCGCCCGTGACGCGGTGGAGATACTGAAGGACGTCCGCTTCTCGCCGCCCGTCGTGCAGGGCAAGCAGGTGCCGGTGAAGTTCGAAATGCCGCTGCGGTTCAGACTTGACGACTAAAGGAGCTTGAAGATGCGCTACATACGGACAATCGCAGTCATTTCAACGCTGTTCTCGGCGGCGATCGCCTGGCCCCTCACGGCCCAGCAGCAGGGAAGGGGGCTGCTTCTCAGCGGAAAGGTCCTTGAATCGGTATCGGGGCGCCCGGTGGACCTGTCATCGGTCGTCGTGATCGAGGCGAAAACCAGGGGATTCACCGCGCAGGACGGCTCGTACCGGGTCATGGTGCCGTCCCCGGGAGAGTACACGGTCGTGGTGCGCTCCGAGGAATACAGGATGGTCAACACAAAGGTCAACATTCAGCGCGACACCACCCGCAACTTCTATCTTGAGCCGATACGCGTCAGGGGCGCGGGCATCACCATCGTCGGTGAGCGCGACGTGCAGAAGGTGTCCCGCTACACGATGACGGTCAAAAACCTCAAGGAGGTGCCCGGCTCGTTCGGGGATTCGG
>CAZPZJ010000024.1:17604-27247 GCA_964591055.1 uncultured Leptospiraceae bacterium | reverse complement strand
CGGAGGGACTTCAAGACCAAGGTCACGGTCAACGACGGTAAAACGATTGTCGTGGGCGGCCTTATCCGCGACGAGAAATCGGTGACCGAGACCAAGGTCCCGTGGCTGGGCGACATCCCGCTGCTGGGCTGGTTTTTCAAACACAAATCGGTTTCGGACACGAAAACCAACCTCCTGGTGTTCATCACTCCCTATATCGTGACGAGGCAGATCAAGATCGATTCCCTGACCGGGCAGAAGCGGGAGGAGCAGCGCAGGCTCAAGCTGCGGTCCCGGTGAAACTGCGCGCGGCCTTGAAGACGATGAATGGGGAGCGGGAAGGAATATGCCGCCGAGATTGAAAAAGCTCATTGCCGCGCTCAAAAAACGGGAGGCCATTCCGTATCTGATCACGAGCCTCGTCAACATCCGCTACCTGACCGGCTTCGCGGGCAGCTTCGCGGTGCTGCTTGTGCACGGCTCGGGCGCGTACCTGATCTCCGATTCGCGCTATCGCGAATACGCCGAGAAAAACCTCCCTAAGGGCGTCGCGTTCGTGCTCATGGACAGGGATCTCGTCGTGACGCTCGGCCTTCTCCTGAAAAAGCTGGCGCGGCCGGTCCTTTACCTCGAGGAGCATGCGCTCACGCTGTCCACGTTTCTCATGATGAAGAAAAAGCTGAAAAAGGTGAGCCTCGCGCCGGCGGGTGACGAGGTGAACGCCATCAGGACTGTCAAGGACGAGGACGAGATCGCGGTGCTGCGGGAGGCGGCCGCCGTGACCGACTCGTGCTTCTACCACCTGCTGAGCTTCATCCGCCCGGGGATGAGCGAGTGGGACGTCTCGGTGGAGGTCGAGCACTACTACCGGAGCAGGGGCTGCTCAAAGACGTCGTTTGACACAATCGTCGCGTCGGGAAGCGGCTCATCGATGCCGCACTACGCCACCTCCGCGGAAAAGAGAATCGCGGCCGGGGATGTCGTCATGATCGACATGGGCTGCGTGCTGAAGGGGTACAATTCAGACTTGACAAGAACCGTGTTTGTCGCGACGGTAGACGCCCGCCTTCAGGAGATATACCACGTGGTCAACGCGGCGAGAGAGATGGCCGTGTTGGCCGTACGCCCGGGCGTCACCACAGGGTTTCTGGACAACATCGCCCGCTCACACATCGCGGCCAGAGGATTCGGCGAGTGTTTCGGGCACTCGCTGGGGCACGGCGTGGGGCTTGACGTCCACGAGCTTCCTGCGGTAAAAAGCGGCGGAGAGCACGTGTTGAAGGCGGGGACGGTGATAACAATCGAGCCGGGCATTTACCTGCCGGGAGTGGGCGGCGTCAGGATCGAGGACATGGCGCTCGTCACGCGCGGAGGGTGCGAGCTTCTCACGCAATCAACCAGGGACATTGTAATTCTATAGCAGGAGATTCAAATGATCACCAGCAATGACTTCAAACGGGGTACCGTCATCAAGCTTGACGGGGAGATTTACTCGGTGCTTGAGTACCAGCACGTGAAGCCCGCTCGCGGCAGCGCGTTCGTCAGGACCAAGCTGCGCTCGCTGACCAAGGGCTCGATCGTCGACCGCACCTTCAGGGGCGGTGAGAAGATAGAGGACGTCCGCATTGAGACAAAGAAGATGCAGTATCTCTACGATGAAGGCGACTCTCTCGCCTTCATGGACACGGAGTCCTATGATCAGGAATCCATCGACAAAAAGTATGTCAGCAACATCCTGGACTACATCAAGGAGGGCGACATGGTGGACATCGCCCTTTACGAGGGAAGGCCCATATCCATCGAACCTCCCACGTTTGTGGTGCTTCAGGTGGTGTACGCCGAGCCCGGCGTCCGCGGGGACACGGCGACAAACGTCACCAAACCCGTGAAAGTGGAAACGGGCGCCGAGATCCACGTCCCGATTTTCGTGAATCAGGACGATTTCATTAAAATCGATACTCGCACGGGCGAGTATGTCGAGCGGGTGAAAAAGTAACATGGATTTTTTCAGGTTCATCGCCGATGCTGTCAACGCGAACCCGGGAAAAACGGTGGGTGTGGCGCTCGGCTTTGTTCTCGGGCTCATGATCTTCACGATCGGCTTCTGGCAGACGCTGCTCATAGTGCTGCTTGTCGCGGCCGGCTTTGTGATTGGCAAGAGCAGGGACGACAACTCATCGATTGGCGACGTGATCGGCGGATTGTTCCGGCGACGCGACCGCGACTGAGCGGGATGTGATCCGCCGTGAAACAGGACGATCTCCTGCTGAAAGAGGCGTACCGCTCCTTTGAAAAGAAGCTGTACGCCGAATCGGCCGTCCTTCTCGACAGGATGGTGTCCTCGGGGATAAGGGACACCTATCCCGTTCTGCTGCACGCCGCCTGCTGCCTGCTCGCCGGCAGGTTTGCCGACGCGGACGGCTCCATGCGCCGCCTCGAACACATCGACCCCGCGTACCCGCCGCTTCTCCAGCTTCGCACCTTTCTGTATTTCAAGGGGGCTCCCGACCTGAAAAGCGCCGTCACTTTCAGCCTTGAGGCGCTCGCGAAAAATCCCGGGGATGTCGCGCTTCGGAGGATGGTCTCCCGGCTCAGGAACGTGCGCGATTTCGCGCGCTTTCAACGTGAATCCAGGCTGCTTGATTTCGTATCAGTGCCCTCGCCCTCGATGGCGCGATTCTCGGCCGCGCTGGCAAAAAGAAATCCTTTCCGCGCCGGGAAGGGCCGCCGGCTGCTGCCGCGCACATACCGCATCGCGGCATACGCGGCGGCGGGAGTGATTGCGGCCGCAGTCGCCGTGGCGTTCCTGGCGGTCTACGTCATGCCCTCCCTGCGGCCGGGAAGCCTTTCACGCGAGGCGGGCGACACCGTAGACCAGGTTACTATCGACGGTTCGGGATTCAATCTCATCGAAAAGATCACCACCACCAGGAACAGGGAGTTTTACCAGTCCGGCGAGATGGTGCTGCGGGATTTCAACACTGCAAAAAAGATGATCAGGGAAGGCAGGTATAATGGCGCGATACGGATTTTAAACAGGATTGCTACCAGCAACGCCGTGTATCCGGTCAGGGAGAGGGCGGATTTTCTGCGGAAGTTCGTCATCAACATCGAGGACCGCGACTGGGAGGATATCGCCTTCAGGGAAGTCCGGGAAAGCCCGCACCTCTACATAGGGACCGCGGTGAAATGGAAGGGGCGGATCGCCAACCTCAGAAAGAGGGAGGGCGGCGTTGTTTTCAACCTGATGGTCAACAGCCGCAACGCCGGTGAGTTTGACGGCGTGGTTGACGTGTACTCAGGGCGCGATTACGCCGGCCTGCAGGGCGGGGATACAATCATCGTGAAAGCGGTGATACTGCACTCCATCGGCGAGGAAAAGCGGCTGTACCTGAGCGCCCGCGAGATCGAGACGCCCCGCTGAAATAGATTACCTGCCGATCGGCACTTCCCGCATGATGAGCATTTCGCTGTCCTCCTCATCAGGCTTTACCCGGTACAGCACGCTGGTTCCGTCGGCGATGAGGCTCCTGGCCTGGAGGAAGTCCTTGTACGCCGATTTCACCCCGCACACCTTTACCACGACCGCTTCGGCGATCCCGGCCCCGCGTACGAAAATCTCCGCGTCCCGGCGGTGCTTGTCCTCCACCGACTCCTGCCGCTTCAGGGAAAACGTGGGAATGAAGATCACCTCGGCGCCAAGGCGCTTCATCTCAAGAAAGCTTTCGTCGTGAAACACGTCGGCGCAGATGAGCACGCCGAAGGTCACGCCGCCGGACGAGAAGACCCTGCAGGTGTCGCCGGGCGTAATCTTTCCCTCTTCCGCGAAGAAGAGGTGACGCTTGCGGTAAAATCCGAGCATGGAGCCGCGGTCGAACACGAAGGTGGTGTTGTGCAAAAGCCCGTTGGAGAGCTCGGGCATGGTGCCCCCGATCACGGTTGTGTCAAGCCTGTCGGAAAGCAGCCGCATGAGCTCAAGCTGGCGGCGCTGGTTGTGGGCGGTCTGGCCGTGGTTGCCGAGGTGGCGGTTCACGAAGTAGTATTCCGGGAAGCAGACGAAATCGGGCCTGAAATCCGCTATTTCCCTTCTCAGCGGGCGTGAGAGCATCTCGCCGAGGGCTTTCTGGCACAGAACGATACGGGCTGTTTTCATGATTGGCGCAGGCTCCTTTCTCCGGCCAATTGTTCCATCACCGGGTTTTACGCACAATATTTTTTTATTTTTTCCATTGACGCTGCCTTTCGTTTCGCCATTGACTATTGGTGCGGGCGGGATGCTGGCCTCCAAACCTGTGTCCGGGCGCCTGCTTCATGCTCATAAAGGACGGCGGCGCATGAATGATCCGGTTGAATTGCTGCGGAAGGTGGAGATACTCTCGTCCCTGAGCCCGGACGAAACTCGGCTTGTGCTGGACAGCGCGAGATCGGTCACGCTTGACAGCGGGAGCCTGCTTTTCAGGGAGGGAGACCCCGGCCGGGAGCTCTTCATTGTCGAGAGCGGCGTGATCGCCATCAGCATCCACCTGCCCGACGGCGCGGAAAAGGAGATCGATGTAGTCCGGGAGGGGGATTTTTTCGGCGAGATGTCGATTTTCGATGACGAGCCCCGCTCGGCGACGTGCACCGCGAAAACGCCCGCTCGCCTTATCGCGCTCAACCGCGACGAGTTTTTCAGGGTGATCGAAAAGCATCCGGACGCCGCCGTCAAGATACTCTACCGGATGCTCACCATCACCACGCGCCGCCTCCGGAACACCGGCGAGTTTGTCGCAGACACGGTCAGGTGGGGCGAAGAGGCGCGCAGGCGCGTCATCACCGACGAGCTGACCGGCGTGTTCAACCGGCGCTACCTGGACGAGGCGCTTGCAGAACAGTTCCGGATCGCAAAGGCGGGCAACCGGCCGCTTTCGATAATCATGGCGGACCTCGACCATTTCAGCGAAATCAACGAGAAGTGCGGGCGCGGGAAGGGCGATGAGCTGATTGTGGACGCGGTGAGGATCTTCAAACGGCGGCTCAGGAGCGGCGATATTATCTCGCGCTACGGGGGAGACGAGTTTACCGTGCTGATGCCGGGAACCGCGATGGATGAAGCGCGCGAAGTGGCCCGGCGCATCTGCGATGACGTCGCGCAGCTGACCGTCGTCCCGCCCGGGGAAGGCCCGCCTTTCGCGGTGACCGCAAGCCAGGGAATCGCCTCGTTCCCGGAATGCGCCGGAACCCTTGAGGATCTGCGTTCGCTCGCCGACAGCGCGCTCTACCGGGCCAAGGAGGAGGGCAGGAACAGGGTGGTGTGCGCCGGGCGCTAATCCTGTGACGCCGTGCGTCCCTGCCGGTCCGTCAGCTCGGAGCGCGCGGTCCAGTTCGTCTCGTCGATGACGAAGTCCCCGAATATTGCAGGCGCCTCGCGCTGGAGGATTTTCAGCATCTCCAGGCAGACCCGCCGTATCTCCCACTGGGCGCTTTTGTGCAGCCGGAGGCTGAATACGAAGCGCAGCTCCCTCATGTTTGCCGAAAAAACAATTTCGCTCTCAAGCGCGTTGGGAAGGGTGAAGCGGGCGTCCTCCTTTTTCACTCCCAGCTCGCGAAGCTTCACGTAGGCGCTGCGGGCCTCGCCGATGAAATCGCGGAACACCCTGGCGGCTTCCGGGTTGTTCAGTATGTCAGGGGGGATGATGTAGTCGAAGTCCGTCTCGCTGACGTAGCGCTGCGACTGCTGGGAAAAGCTCGCCAGGCGGTGCCGCACCAGCTGGTGAGTGAAGGCGCGGGAGGCGCCGCGTATCCTGAATGTCGCGGTCGCGTGTTCCAGAATGGAATGGTGGCCGTTTCTGATCGCACTGCGGATGAAACTGCGCTCGCTCTCGTCGGTGATTCTGTCGAGCGAGAGGTAACAGGTGCGGCCCGCTTCCTCGATCAGCTTCTCGGCGCCGGGTGTGATGGCGAGCAGGGTGACTTCGGGACTGGTGATTTCCATTGCCGTTCTCCGTTTCGGGTGTCGGGCGGGCGAAAACAGCGCCGGACCCGGGCTGACAGCGGGCAGAATAGCGCGGCCGTCGCCGTCCGTAAAGTGTTTTATGGAGCGGCGCGGTGCGGCCGGTCATGCGATGTCGAAATCGATGCGCGAGGTGTAGATGTCGGCGCCGGTGAGCCTGGCCCTGATTTTATCGCCGAGGCGGAACCTCCTTCCGAAGCGCCTGCCGATGATGGTGTAATCGTCCTCGTTGACTAGGTAAAAATCGTCGGTCAGCGCCCTGAGCGGGATAAACCCCTCCACGGGTTTTTCAAGCATGGATACATACATGCCGTATCGCGAAATGCCGCTCACCACCACATCGAATGTCTCGCCGATCCTCCCGGACATGAGGCGGCAGGATTTCAGCCGGACAAAATCGCGCTCGGCGCTCTGGGCGATCCTTTCTGTTTCGGACGACCTCTCCGCAATCGAAACGAGCTCCTGCTCGGTGTAGGGAGGCCTTTCGCCGTCGATGATGCTCTTGATGCAGCGGTGCACCACCAGGTCGGGGTAGCGCCGTATGGGCGAGGTGAAATGCGTGTAGTCGCGGAACCCGAGGCCGAAGTGCCCGACGGGCTTCACGCCGTAGAATGCCTGCATGAACGACTTCAGCACCACCATGTTGACCACCTGCTGATACTGTCCACCCGAGACGCCGTCGACAATCGACTGGATCGCGAGGCCCGTGTTGTCCGAATCCCTGAGCTGGATGCCGATTGTCGCGAGAAAGCTCTTGAGCGCGAAGAGCTTGTCCATGGAGATATCCTCATGGATTCGGTAGAGCGCCGGTATGTTCTTCTCGCGGAGCGTCTTTGACGCCGCTTCATTTGCGGTCAGCATGAACTCCTCGATCAGCATGTGACTGGAAAGGCGCGCCGCGAAGCGGATGTCGGCGGTGGTCTCCCCGTCGTAGATGATTTCCTGGTCGGTGAGCGTGAGGTCCACGCGGCCCTTCGACATTCGGTGGCGCTTCATCGACTCCGCAAGCGCGCTCATGGCGCGAAGCATCGACGCAATGCGGGTCCTGCTCTTTCCCGCGATGACGCCGGCGGCGTTTTCGTAGGTGAGCCTTTTATCGACTTTTATGACGCCGCGGTGGAAGCGGGATGACACCGTCCGTCCTTCATTGTCGAGTGTGAGCTCTGCGGTGAGCGTGAAACGGTCCTTTCCGGCGACCAGCGAGCACAGGTCGTTTGAGAGAACTTCGGGGAGCATCGGGATGACGCGGTTGCCCAGATAATAGCTGGTGCCTCTGGACAGCGCCTCGCGGTCGAGGGGCGATCCCGGCTCCACGTACGCCGAAACGTCGGCGATGTGAACGTAGAGCACCGTGCTTCCGTTTTTCCGCTCAAGCGACACCGCGTCGTCAAAATCCTTTGCGGATGCGCCGTCGATCGTGACGGTGGTGAGCGCGCGGTAGTCCTTCCTTTCGCGGTCCGACTCGCGGGGCACAGTCCTGGCGCGGCGTCCGAGCTCCGGAATGTCATCGTACGAGGGCGGAAGCGAGTGCCTGGCGATGATCCTGTCGGCGTCGCAGCGCTCTTCGCCGGAGGGGAAATGCTGCTCGATCCGGCACAGGGGCATGGGGGAGCTCGAATCGTACTCAAGGGTGATGAAGGCGATATCTCCCCTTGCAAGCCCGGAAGGGGCGTTGCGGCAGAGCGCCTGCATGTTGCCGGGCATGTCGATTATCGTCAGCTGCGCTTCGCTTCCGCGGCGCGAGTCAACCCTGGCGGCGTATCGTTCCCGCGCCCTGCCGGTCACCGAGACGACCCGCGCGACGACACCGTCGCGCCTGATATCTATGGGGACAACCTCGACGGTGTCCCCGTGGTGCGCTCTGCCGGTATGCTCTGACGGGATTTCGAATTCGATGCCTTCATTGGTCTTTACCGTGCCCGACCCGGAGGAGGCGATGCGGATTTTGCCCGCGAAGCGGGCATCGCCTTTCAGGACGAGCGAGCCCCGCTTCCTGCCGAGCATGCCGATCTCAAGAAGGATTTCCACCACCCGCGTGATTTTCAGGCGGTCCTTCGAAGATGAGGCGTTTTTTTTGCGCTTTTTCTTTCCGGCGGGCGGAGTGGAGAGGTCGCGCTCGATTGAATCGACGCTGAACGCCCCTTTCATCGACGCGATGTGCGCAACGATCTTTCTGGATGATACTGTCATTGGCATTCATTCGGCGGCCGGTGATGAGTGATCACGACCGCCTTCCTGGTTGTGGATTTTCGGGGGTTTATAAGCTGTCGTCCGGGGTGCGGGGGGCGGACGCCGCGCCGGCTGGTCGCCGTGAGGGCAGTCCCGATCGCTTTATTTCCTCGATTTCGCTTCTTTTTGTCTGTATGGAGGCCCTGCAGTCGTCAATCATCGCCACCTTCTCGGTAATGGCGTTTTCGCCGCACGCGATGTTCGCGTCGCCGTGTTTCACCCTGCTGACGACGAACTCGCCTATGTCGTGATGGGCCCTCTCAATAGTGCGCTCAAGCCTTTTGATGTCGAGCGTAATTTTTCCTATGCGCGCGTATTCTTCTGTTTTCGTGACGATCTTCTCGGTGTATTTGAAAAGAGATTCGCTTGCTTCACTAAAAAAACTCATAGAATACCTCTTCCGGGTTTGATGTCTTTTCATGCAGGATTTTCTGCGCCGATGGTTAAATATAACTCCCGGGTTTTTCGATGTCAATTATAAAGTCGGAAATGATTTTTACCGCCGCCAGCCGGTTAAAAGTAATACCAGATGCTGCTGTAATCATCAGGATTTTCACCGTATTGCTCAAGTCGCTCCATGTAGTCGAGGATCGGCACGTCCATGCCGACGTGCGTTTTCTGGTCGGCGATTTTCTTTTCCCAGGGGTGAAATTCGTATATCCGGGAGCCGCATGGCGAAATTGAGATGATATCCCGGTGCTGCCAGGAATTCAGGTTGTTTTTCCCGAGCCCCGGAACATTGTAGACGGGCTCATCGGTCCTCGCAAGTCCTGGCATCAGGCGGCTTTCCTCTTTCTGCTCCTGGAGCATCCGTGCGATGGGCACGCGGTAATCGATGGTTTCCGCTTTGCCCTTGGGGTAAAACGAGTAGTACGGGTCAACGCCGCACAGCCTGATAAGCCTTCTCAGGTGCGAGGCCTCGAAGCGGCGCGAGATGAAGACCGTGTAGACGAGCTGGTTGTACACCGATATTCCCTGTTTCCTGAGACGCTCCACAGCCCTGACAAAGTCCGGCGTGAGCTCCATGGGGCTTTGAATGTGCGTAATCACGGAAATCTCCCTCCTGCCGGGAGCGCGGTACGATCCGAGCAGCCTGCAGACATCTGCCGTAAAACGCATGGGAAGGGTGACGGGGGTCCTGGTGCCGATGCGAATCCTTTCGATATGGTCTATCGAGCTCAGGCCGTCGAGAATCGAGCGCAACCGCCCGTCCGACAGCACCATCGGATCGCCGCCGGTGACCAGCACTTCCTTTATGGCGTCATGGGCCGCGATCCACCCGATGGCGCGGGCGATGCTGGTTCTGTCAGCCATTGCACCGCTCGCCATGGGGCCCTTTATCTCCCAGTTCCTCTGGCAGTAGACGCACACCTGCGGGCACGCGTTGTAGGGCTTGAAGATGACGATTTCTGCGTAACGGCGGGTGATGAGGTCCACCGGCGA
>CAZPZJ010000024.1:7951-17504 GCA_964591055.1 uncultured Leptospiraceae bacterium | reverse complement strand
GAGAGGAGGTCGAGCTCGCGTGAGCGCGCTTCAGCGGCGTCACGTCCCTTCAGGTTGTCGTGGTTCCGGAAGGAAAACGGGGTGTTCTCGTGCATGATGAAGCGTCCCTCTATGCCCTCGACAAGCCGGCAGATGTCCGTCCAGAACGCGTCGGAAAGGTCCGGGTCGTCGATGCCGCGCGCGGCGTCGATCATGGCGCTCAAAACACTGAAGCCTGCAAGCTCTTCGCTTCGGGGATTGAGAATGCCCCGCCAGGCGCGCGCGCAGTCCCTGACGATCACGCGGTCAAGGTCGTGAATGTCAGGGGATGTTTCCGAATAGGTTTCGAACTGACGGTTGTTGATGTTTGCAAGCAGGGACGATCGGACGGTGTCAATATTTTCGGACGATCTCAGCGTATCGAGCCAGTTCGAGGTGATGTTCCTGAAAGTGCCGGCGTTTTCACGTTTCAAGAGGGCCTCCTTGTTTGTTTGTGATCTGGAAGGTCCCGAAACGGCGGTAGCGACTGAATGGCGCGGGGAATTGTCCGGATAACCTGAAACAGGTATCAAGCGGAAATGCCGTAACGGAAAAAACTTCATGACATGATATTAATATATCATAATCTATGATAAAATCAAGCAAATAAAATAATATAAAAAATAATTACAAATTATCCACTTATCTTCAGACGGACGGAAGACGGGAACAATAGAGCGGAATAAGGATTGACGATTCGACCATAATGAATTCAATCATGAAGTGAAAAAACATCGATGCGGGCGGTTATAACATGATTCGAACGCTGCTGACGTGGGTGCTGGCGCACAAAAAAATCGTTTTCATTTACATTCCACTCATCGTATCCGTGCTGCTGTCGGCGTATGTGGGGGTGATTTATCTCAGCTGGTTGACCGACCGCGGTGCGGCGCTGGATAAGCTCGCGCGCTACAAGCGCCTGATCGACAGGACGGAGGAGATACGCCGGGGAATGTCGTTCAGCCAGCGGGAGGCAGAGGTAGGGGCGCGGGTCGTCGATATCCCCACAAGGATTTACGACAGAAACAACGAGATCATCGGCGAGTTCTTCGAGCAGAAAAGGGAGATCGTTCCGTATTCCCACATCCCGCAGTACCTCGTGAGGGCGGTCGTCGCCAGCGAGGACAGGGACTTTCACAATCACCGGGGAGTGAGTGTCAGGGGCATCTTCCGCGCGTTTGTCACCAACCTGTTGCATTTCAGGGTGGTCCAGGGGGGGAGCACCATCACGCAGCAGCTTGCGAAGGTGCTGTTTACCGACATGGAGCGCACCTTCAAGCGCAAGATATACGAGATGTTCTGCGCCCTCGAGATTGAGCGCAGGTACGACAAGCAGGACATCGTGCTCATGTACCTGAACCTGATCTATTTTGGAAACGGCGCCTACGGCGTGGAATCCACCGCGAAGATGTTTTTCGGGCAGTCGGTCGCCACGCTCAACGAAGTCGAGTGCGCCATGATCGTGGCCGCAATTTCAAACCCGCTGATCTACTCCCCGATCACCAGCCTTGACAACTCCATCGTAAAAACAAAGCGGATCCTCCGCTCCATGATCGACGCCGGCTACATAAAGAAGAACGTTGCGGATTACAAGTACAACCGCTTCCTTCAGAAGTGGGCGGTAAGGTTCGATCCGAACGGCAAGGCCGAGTCGTCGCTGATCGGCACGTTCCTGTACAGTGCGTTCCGGATTAATCGCGCGCCTTTTTTCAACGAGATCATCAGGCGCATGCTCGTCGAGAAGTTCGGCGAGGACGCCGTGAAAAGGGGCGGGCTCCAGATATACACCACGATCGACGGAAAGAAGCAGGACATCGCGCTCAAGGCGCTGCGCGACGGCGTCCTGGAGCAGCGAAATTTCATGAAGCGCCGTTTCGGCAAAAAGGGCGAAGCCGAGGCTGACAATATCCAGGGCGCGCTCATATCGCTTGATCCCTTCACCGGGGAAATCATCGCCTACGTCGGGGGCTATGAGTTCAACTCGAAAAACCAGAACGACCACGTCTCGCAGATACGCCGGCAGCCGGGCTCGTCTTTCAAGCCGGTGATCTACCTCGCCGCGCTTGAGAACAGGGACATCACGCCCTCGACGGTGTTCGAGGACGCGCGGACGACATTTCCCGGAGGGTACAGCCCGCGCAACTACGATGATGAGTACCGGGGCAATGTCATCGTCCGCTACGCGCTCGCGAGGTCGCTCAACGTCATCGCGGTGAAGATACTTCAAAAGACCGGCTATGACCGGGTATTCGACTTTTTGCAGAAGAGCCTTGATCTGAGCTCGTCGGAGGTCGAGTCGCGCTTCGGGCGGACGCTGTCCCTCGCGCTCGGGACATACGAGATATCTCCGCTTGAGAGCAGCGTCCTGCACTCGGTGATCGCCAACGGCGGGGATTTCATCAAGCCGTACGGGATCCGCACCATAAAGGATTACGCGGGCAACATAGTGTGGAACAACGAGGAGGAGGTCCGCACTTACGTCGCCGAGAAGAGGAGCCGGCTGGGTAAAATCGCCGATCCGGCGGCGTGTTATGTCATGGTCTCGCTGATGCAGTCGGTGTTCATGGACGGCGGCACGGCGTATTTCAACGTCAGTAAAAACCCGCTTCCTTATCCCATCGCCGGAAAAACGGGCACCACGTCGAACTTCAACGATGCATGGGTGGTGGGCTACACCGCGAACATGGTGACGACCGTGTGGATCGGCAACAAGAGGGGCAACATCTCGCTGGGATCCGGGAGGGCCGCCGCGGTGCTCGCCGCCCCGATCTGGATACGATACATCCGGCAGGCGTACAGGGATGTCAATCCGGGCGAGTTCAGGGCGCCGGATGAAGGGCTGTCGCGCCAGACGATCTGCTATGAATCGGGGCTCGTTCCGGCCGGGGAGACGTTGTGCCCCAGGGTGGTGAAAGACCAGCCGTTCCTGTCGGGAACGGAGCCGGGCGAATACTGCGACCGGCATGGAAAATCGCTTGAAAAAACGCGCGATGAACAGGACAAGGGACAGTGAAAATGCTGTACGGAGGCGGAATGATAAACCGATTTCTGGCGCTGGCGGGCGTTATCACGCTGTCACTGTGGAACCTTTCCTTTCAATGGCCGGTGACCGATCCCAGAATCTCATCCTCGTTCGGGGAATCGCGCTGGGACCACTTTCATGACGGCGTCGATGTGACATCGACGGACATGTCCGTAAGGCCGGTCGCCCCGGGCAGGCTGCTCTTTTACTGGGACAAGCTGATGTATCCGCTTGAAAACTATCCGGGCTCGGGGAATTACAGAATCATTTCCCACGATGGGGGCCTGTACAGCATTTACATGCACCTCGAGGACGGGGGCGGAGTGAAGGGCGAATACGGCGCCGGGGACACGCTGGGCGTCATGGGAAATACGGGACACTCCTTCGGGAAGCACCTCCACTTCGGGGTGTTCAAGCTCGCGGAGAACACATCGCTCAATCCTTTCCCGCTGCTCCCGGCGGTCGAGGACAAAAAAGCGCCGGTTCTGTTTGAGTGCGCTGTCAGGATCGGCGACCGGTACTTTCCGGTAAAAAAGGGGACAAGGCTCAGGCTTACGCAGCATTATCCGTTCCTTATAATGATTCAGGATTCAATCCAGGGCCGTGAGCGCCTTGGCGTCACCACGCTGACGGTTGAGATGAACCAGAGAAAGGTGTACGACGCCACCTTTGCGGAAATCACGATGAACGGTCCCTCGCTGACCGTCCAGGGGAAGAGCTTCAGCGAGCTGTATGACGAGAAGGGGTATTACAGGGTGGCGTCGCCGCAGTACAATAATGGCTCCAATACGGTCCGAATCCATGCTTCCGATTTTGCCGGCAACGAGACCACTGAAGAGATAACGTTTGATATTAACCTTGATATCAAATAAGCGCGACACCGGCGTGATAACGGGCTGCGGCGACTTCAGGGCCGCTCCCGAACGGGTATGATAGTCGACATGTCAGACTTCATTCTGCTTGCGGTTCTCATTGTGCTGTCCGGGTTTTTCTCGGGAAGCGAGACGGCCCTTTTCTCGCTGAAGAGGTCCGACCTGCACAGGTGCTCCATGTCCGGCAGCAGGCGGGAGCGGGCCATCTATGAAATCATGTCGAAGCCGCAGTATATTCTCATCACGATCCTGATGGGGAATCTCTTCGTGAACCTCGTATCGTCCGCAATCCTGACGCGGATGATGCTGGATGTGTTTCATGAGTACGGGCACTTCGTGTCCATAGCCGTCATCACGCCGGTTATAATTCTTCTGTGCGAAATATTCCCTAAGATCGCCGCCATCGACAACAATACCTCGGTCAGCAAGGCCGTGCTGCCGTTTCTTCTCGTGATTCACCGGCTGTTTTACCCGGTCAGGATGGTGCTCGTGAAGATAACGGACTTTTTCATCGCTGCGTTCCGCCTCAGGATTGAGGAAACGGCGATAACGCGCGAAGAGCTGGACATTGCGCTCACCATGGGCGAGCACGACGGAGTGCTGAACAAGGAGGAGAGCGATTTCATCAAGAATGTGCTCCGGTTCTCACGGAAAGAAGCCATGAACGTCATGATCCCGAGGACCAAGGCGCTTTTCATTCCGCTGGACTGCACCATCAGCCGGGCCGTGAGGATTTTCCGGGATTCGGGCGCGGTGAGGGCCCCGGTGTACCGCAACGACATTGACGATGTGGTGGGCGTGCTCGATTCCCGCGAGCTCCTTCCGTATGTGAGGGGATACAAGCGCGCGAAGGGGATCGATGAATTTCTGCACAGCATCACCCACTACCCCGCGACAAAGCCGCTTGATGAGCTGCTTACGGATTTTCTCAGAAAAAAAATCCAGATAGCAATCGTGGTGGATGAATATGGAGGCACCGAAGGCGTCGTCACGCTCTCGTCCATAATTTCAGAGCTGTTCGGGAAAAACCGCCTGTTCGACGGTGAAGCGAGGCCGTCCGTCAGGAGGATCGATTACAACACATATTCGGTCCCCGGAACGATGCAGATCGACGATTTCAATGACAGCTTTCATGAAAAAATTGAAACAAAGGAATCTGAAACAATAGGCGGTTACATTATCGAGCTGCTCGGGCGGTTTCCTGAAAGGGGGACGATTATAAAAATGCGCAATTCGTCGTTGAAGGTGAAGTCGGTGCGAAAGAACAGGATTGAAAGCATTGAAGTCGTTGCCGGGAAAGGGCCGCAATGAACCTCTATCTGGCATATGAAATTTCGATCCTTGTGTTTATCCTGCTGTCCTGTTTTTTTTCCGCAAGCGAGACGGCGATCATATCGGCCAACAAAAACCAGCTCAGATTGCTTGCCGGCAGGGGGAGCAGGAATGCGGCGAGAGCGCTTTCATTGATCGAAGATGTCGAGGTCGCGGTGGGGATGACGCTTGTTGGCAACAACATCGTGAATCTCGCTTCCGCATCGTTTGTCGCATTTATCGCGACAAAGTACTTCTTTGTCACTGAAACGTATCTGATTGCGATCACCACCGCGCAGACCGCCGTGTTTCTGGTGTGCTGCGAGATTCTGCCGAAAGTTGTCGCAAGATCGATGGCGGAATCCTTCCTGATGAATTTTTCCGTTCCATTGAGGATGTTCATCTGGCTGTTCAACCCCGCAATAAGGCTGTCGTTGATGCTCACGGACATGATGAAAAAAAGGTTCAATATGGGCGAAGGTGGCGCAACCCTGGTCAATTCCAGGGATGAAATAGGATTTCTGTTCAAGCTCGGGGTTACGGAGGGAATAATCCACAAGAGCCATAACGATTATATCTCCGATATTCTGAGCTTGCAGGAAACCACTGTGATCGAGGTTATGACGCCGATAATCGAGATCGTGTCAGTCGAGAGGTCAAGCACCATAAGGGAGCTGGTGGAGGTGATTGAAAAAACCAGGTTTTCCAGGCTGCCGGTGTACGAGAACAGAGTGGATAACATCATCGGGTTCGTGTACTACAGGGACCTCATGAACAGGAAGTCGATCAGCTCTATCGATTCAATCCTCAGAAAAGCCGATTATGTGCCGTCGACGAAAAGGCTGGACAGGCTATTTTTCGATATGAACGAGAATGAAACCCAGATGGTGTTCGTCGTCAATGAGTACGGCGGCGTCGAAGGCCTCGTCACCATGGAGGACATTGTCGAGGAGGTCATAGGGGACATCCATACGAGGGACCATCCTGACAACATAATGATTGAGCGGCTTGGAAGCAGGAAATACCGGATGAAGCCGAATATAGACATCGATTTTTTCAACCGCGAGTTCGGCACGTGCATCGAGAAGAAGGGATTTGAAACACTGTCGGGTTTCCTCAACTACCATTTCGGCCGCATTCCGTTTCCCGGGGACAGGGTGAAAATCGACGGGGTCACCATGACGGTAGAACAGGCGGGCGAGCGGGCGGCGGAGCGGGTGCTTTTAACGCTCTCAAGAAAAAAGACGGGCGCGCCGGAAAACCGTAAAAAATAAAAAATCTCCGGAGACCGTCAACAGAGCATGGCCCCCAGATCGTCTTTCCCTCCGAGGACATGGACATGAAGGTGCCAGATCACCTGTCCCGCCGCGGGACCGTTGTTGATGATGACCCGGTATCCCTCCGCGTCCGTCTTCTTGAGGCGCGCAACCTCCTTGACGCCGAGCATCAGGTCGGCCATGATCGAAGAGTTATCGGGGGAAAGCTCGTCGATGTTTTTGGTGTGGATTTTGTGGACGACGAGCACGTGGACCGGGGCGACGGGATTGATGTCCTCGAATGCGAGCACCCGGTCGTTTTCAAAAACTTTGGACGAAGGTATTTTTCCGGCAATGATGTCACAGAAAAGGCATCCCATGCTTGCTTCTCCCTGATTCTATCTGATAAATCATATGAACGGTCATACTATGCACCGCAGCGCCCGGCGTGTCAAAGATATTTCTGATGTCGGAATGATGGCGGTTCATCCCGATATGTTCAGAAATTCAATTTGACATCATGCGGGTGCCGGGATATAAAAGCAGTTTGCACATAAAAATACATGTAATGAGGATCGCCGGAATGGGCAGGAATATTTTGGCAATGATGCTGGTGGCGGCTGCGGCATTGCCCGCATGGGGATGCAGGGAAAAGTCCCGCATGAGCGAAGCGAAAGAGATTGTCGCGAAAATGCCGCTGGAACGGAAAATCGGACAGATGATGATGGTGGGCGTTTCCGGAAAAAGCATGAGCACCGAAACGGCGTCCACCATGGGCCGGTACTATCCGGGAGGGATCATCCTGTTCGGATTCAACCTCGGCGACAGGAACGCCATCAGTTCATTTACGCATGACCTGCAGAATGAATCCATGAAGCATGCGGGAATGCCGCTGTTCATCTCGATTGACCAGGAAGGGGGAAGGGTCTGGAGAATTGTAGACGGCGTGACACAGTTCCCCGGCAACATGGCGATGGGTGCGTGCGGGGACCCGGAGCTGGTCCGGAAGGCGGCGCTGGTGCTCGGCATGCAGCTCAGGGCCCTGGGCGTCAACATGAACCTGGCGCCCGTGCTTGATGTCAATAATAATCCCCTCAATCCGGTCATCAACACGCGCTCGTTCGGGTCGAGCCCTCTCAGCGTTGCGATGCTCGGGGTTGCGTACATACTTGGAATACAGCAGGCGTACTGCATCGCAGTCGCCAAGCACTTTCCCGGGCACGGTGATACCGGCGATGATTCGCATGTGACGCTGCCGGTGATCCGGTACGGACTGGAGCGCCTTATGAGCGTGGAATTCACGCCATTCAGGGAAGCGTTCGCGAAAGGCGTTGAGGCGGTGATGACCGCCCACATCGCCTATCCTGAGATACGGAAGAGCATGGAGCCGGCGACGCTTTCGAAGTTCTTTCTTGACGAGGTGCTGCGGAAAACGCTGGGTTTCAGAGGCATCGTCATAACCGATGACATGGAGATGCACGCCATTTCTAAAAATTTTGGAATGGGAGAAGCGGCGGTGAAAACCGTAGAAGCCGGCGCCGATATCGTGCTCATCTCGAGCAACGGCAAAAGCATAGGCGTTATCCACAGCGCGCTGATGAACGCGGTCGCTTCAAAGCGCATCGATCCCGCGCGCATTGACCTGTCGGTCGAAAAGATCGTTGAGCTGAAGCTCAGGTATCGCATCGCGGACTACCGGGAAGGGAAGGTCACAACCGCGGAGCCGGCCTATGCGGGCAGTCAGCTGGAAGTCCTGCGCGATGCGGACGATATCAACAGGCGCATCACCGCGAAATCGGTTTCCGCACATAGCTGGACATCCGAAACAGTCAACCTGCTTAAATCACCCTCTACGCGGCTGCTGCTCGTGACGGACAACGCGTATTTCTCCGGAAGGGCAGGGGCGAGGTTCAATGAAAGATTGACCGCGTCTGGCGAGGCGGGATATTCAGCCGCGTTGAGGTCATTGGCCGCGAACAGGGAGCAGGGCCGGGGCGTGGCGCTGGTGTACCATGTCAACATCCCATACGTGAGCCGGGTGCGGCGCGCGATGGATATTTCCGGAAGACTCGGCGTTCCGATTGTGGTTGTGTCAACGGGGAATCCTTTCCCGCTTTCCGCAATCAGGGACCTGCCTCCCGTTCTGTACTCTTTCTCCAATACGCAGGAATCTTACAACCAGATTGTTTCATGCCTCGCGGGGGACTTTACGCCCGGTGGACTCGGTGCCTTCAATATGGGGTACCCGACAGCAACGCAATGAAGCATGGCGTGTACGTGCACATACCGTTCTGCCGGAGAAAGTGCGATTACTGCTCGTTCTATTCGATACCTGCCTCTCCCGAAGAGGCGGTTTCGGGCGGGGGAGTGGTTGACGCATACATCGACAGGCTGATAGGGGAAATACGCCAGCGTGACGATGTGAACGGCCTTGAGGCGGATTCCGTGTATTTCGGGGGCGGGACGCCCTCAATGCTTCGCCCCGACGGCATCGAGCGGATTATCGAGGCCCTCGCCAAAACCTTCCGCTTTGACGCCGACACGGAAATAAGCATAGAATTCAATCCCGAGGACTTCAGCGGAAAAAAAATTCATGACCTTGCCGGGTCGGGAGTCAACAGGGTGACGATGGGCGTCCAGACGCTTGATGAGGAGACACGGGCCGCACTTGGCAGGGCATCACCCGCTCCGGATACGGAAATGCTGGAAGAGTTCCGCTCGATCGGATCGATTACGCACGGCGTGGACATCATCGCCGGCGTGCCGTCAAGGGCGACGGGCTCATTTCTTCATGAACTCGAGAAGCTCACCCGGTTGCGCTTTGAGCACATTTCAGCGTACCTGCTTGCCGTTGAACAGGGTACTCCGCTCTTCGATCGCTTCGAGCAGAGTGCGCGGTTTGAGGAAGCGCAGATAAGCGATTACAGGGCTATGGTTGATTTCCTGAAGCATGAGGGATATGAGCACTACGAAGTGTCGAATTTCTCCCTGAAGGGATTCCGATCGCGCCATAACATGAAGTACTGGAGCTTCGAGCCCTATGTGGGATACGGCGTCAGGGCGCATTCCTTCTA
>CAZPZJ010000024.1:6132-7851 GCA_964591055.1 uncultured Leptospiraceae bacterium | reverse complement strand
GCGTTGCTGGCCGAATTGCCGCTGCCGCCGGCGTGAGCTACTTGGTGATGAAGTACTTTTTAAAGTTGTTGTGCACCCTTTCGTAGTGCGCGGCGGCCTGCTGGTTGCCCGCCCTGGAGAAATAGAAGGCGAGAAGGCTGGTCGTGTTGATTATGAAGGCGTTGAGGTCCTTTCCCCTCAATCCCTTGACGATTTCAAAGTCGCCTTTGTTCACCATCTCAATCGCGATCTGGACGTTCCGGTGCATGTCTGCGAGATCGCTTTTCAGCTCGGGATCGTTGCGCTGAATGCCTGAAAGGATTTTCGCCTCGTCAATGCCGCCCGAGAGCAGGCTGTACTTGCGTACGAGCTTTATCGACACGCTAATAGCCGCCTTGTCGACTGCGCTGGCGAAGAGCTGCCTGAACTTTTCAAACGCGATCACCTTTTCGGGGTCGGTTTCCGGAGGCTGGTGGTAGAGCTTCCTGAAGAGGTTGAATACGGTGTTTTCCACCTTCTGGCAATCGATGTCGGTGTCGATTATTCTCTTCAGCTTCTTGTAGTTGTTGGGATTGCGGTCAATCAGCTTGATATAGAGCTCGATTCCCCCGAGCGCTTCCTTGTAGACGGGAAGGGTGTGGGGGCCGAAGTCCTTGCTGCCGTAATAGCGGATTCCCTCGATGATCAGTGACGACTGCGCCGTCAGGAGGATCGCCTCCATGTCGAGCTCAAAATCCTTGGATGACCGCTTTTTGTCGACGACCGGCTCGCTGGAGGGTATATCGGCGGCAAAGGGGTCGGCAAGCGGGGCCGGTTCGGGTTCATGCGCGGCAGCCGATGGTTTGGCCTCGCCTCCAAGCAGCGTTTCAAGGCTTTCGTCATTGTCGAACGCCGATTCAAGATCGAAATCGTTATTCGTGCCGGGTGATGCCATTCAAGCAATCCTGAATAATAAATAGTCTGGACGCACATGCGACGAAGGTGCTGATCAGCGCACTCGCGGAAAGGATCCCTCAACGACACTATGGGATTTCAATCCGTCAGTTGTCAATATCTTTATCGATCGCGATTCCGGACATGGCGCCCACGGGACAGGCGAGTTTGCACATGCCGCATGCGACGCACAGCTCGGGACGGAACACCACTTCCATCGTCTCCCTGTTGATTGAGAGGGCGTCGGTCCTGCACACCGAGGTGCATGCGCCGCAGTGGACGCATTTTTTTACGTCATGCTTGATCTTATCCGCCAGCACTTCGACCTGAACGCCTTCGTCCTCGAGGTAGCGGATCGAACTGTCCAGCTGGAGGTCCGTACCGGCGAGTTCGAGTATGATGCGGCCTTCCTGCTTGGGAAGTATCTTCGCTTCGAGCACGTTAAAAATGACGTCATAATCGCGAGCAAGCCTGTAGATGATGGGCTTGTACATGATGTTGTTGGCGAATATGAGAAGAACGTTTTTCTTATTCATTGGAGTCTCCATGTTGCGCGCCTGTCTCCACATCGTTTCGGGAAGGTGGCGCGGTGGGATCGACGATTTCGATCATGCCGCGCGCTGCAAGGCTGTCCCTGAAAATGATAAGCGCTCCGAGTATGCCTTCAATTGAACAGGCGTAATCGAGCGCCCGCTCAAGGTCTGATTTATCCTGTACGATGTTGCAGGCGCCTGTTGCGACCGCGTCGGCGAGCGCGGCGTCAGGCGATATCACGGTTACGGAGTCGGCCTTTCCGAAGCTCAGGGA
>CAZPZJ010000024.1:3007-6032 GCA_964591055.1 uncultured Leptospiraceae bacterium | reverse complement strand
GCGCGGCGTCAGGCGATATCACGGTTACGGAGTCGGCCTTTCCGAAGCTCAGGGAATGTCCCACCCTGCCCGACGAGGTGCATACCCCGACAGGGCCGTAAGTTTCATCGATTGACAGTGCGATCCTGCCCGTAAAAACGGAAGTGCCGGCGTAGACGGCGATGCTCGCAGGAGACTGGAGGCTCATCCAGTTGTCCCCGCCGTTTTCGACGATGACTTCATCGTTGTAGTGCATCAGGGAACGCCCCACCGTCTCGGCGATGATGCCTGCCACCGAGGACATGGGCCCCGTACAGGATTTTTCACCGGCTTCGTACATCCGGGCGATGAGGGGAGCGGCGCCCGGAACCCGGGGAACGGGCTTCAGCGATGTAAGAAAGTCCGGCTGCATTTCGATGTGTTCTCTGATGGCTTTCCTCGTTTCCTCAATCAGCAGTGTCGTTTCCCGCTCATGAAGGCGACTGGCGCGGATGTAAAGATCGGTGGTTTCAACTTTAATCCTGAAGGAGTTCCACCGTGCGGAACTTTCGAATGAGCGGTAAAACCTTTCACGGGCGGTTTTCAACTGTGTTTTCCGAAGGGCACCGTCGGCAGCGGCACCTGGGGTTCCCCGAGAGTGAAACCCTTTTCGCTGATCCATCTTTTCAGTTCACGCGCTATTTTCAGCGCCACCGGATAGCTGGAGAGCGGCGCGGTGAGGACGGCCTTGCCTCCCACCTGGATGCGTCCGCTTTTCAGGTCTGAGTAGCTGACATGCTCGATAATCCTGTTGATGCCGGCTGGGTAATCGTAGCCGTAGTCCACAACCGGGCACAGGATTTCACCGTCAGAAACGCCGGTAAACCGCGCGAGCTCTTCATTGAGAATCGGGATGGGGATGCCGATCCCCACCATCAGGGAGCATCCGTACCCGGTGAGGGACGCCCCGCGGATGTATTCCTCGGACATCTGCTTCATGTCTCCCGTCACCGCGATAGTGCCGGCGCCGCCGTTCACAACGCCATTTTCCGTTCGCGGGGAGTCGGGCGCATGCTGGGTGCCGTGCCATGTCACCACGCCCTCTCCACCGCCAAGGAAGATGCGGGTGCCGGTGCCGATGGTCCAGTAATACGGATCGTTGAGCAGCGGGCTCAACTGACCGGCGCTTGAGTATGTCGCGTTGGCCATGTTGGGTCGGAGGATCCCCATGTATGTGTAGATGGTCTTTTTCGAGAGATTGACGGCGCAGTTGTAGTTCTGATAGGCGTTCCTGGGATTGTACAGGATCGCATTTCGCAGGTCGCGGATGGTGATGGTGCTTTCATATTCCCTGAGCGGATAGCAGTCGGTGCCGTAGCCTTTCGCCCGGAGTCTTAAGGGCCTTCCGGCGATGAGGTCCTGGATGACATGGCCGCCCCCGTAGGTGAACCTGCCGGGATGCACCTTGTTGAGGGGGTCGTCGTCCTGCACCTGCGCCGCGCCGATATAGGCGTCCACGGCGGCAATCCCCCCGTAGGCTTCAACGTCGTTAAGCCACACCTTGGAGGCCTTCATTTTCGGTTTTGTGTGGCCGATGTTGATGAACGCGCCGGATGAGCACATCACTCCGAAGGTGCCGGTCGTCACCACGTCAACCTTCTGAAAGGCGCTCTGAACGCCCTGATCGCGCACAATTCCGACCATCTCGTCGGCGGTCACGACGACGGCGCTGCCCGCTTTTATCTTCGCGTTTATCTCGTCATACGATTTTTTAATCGTAAAATCACCCATCGAATTCTCCGGAACACGCTGTTTCGCACCAGTGCTATAACCGTGGCGTGAAAATTGCAATTGTTTTCCTTGGGAGAACACCGCTATTACAGGAGATTAATAAATCCGGAACGCGTCCAATGGACGTAAAAGGGAGAACATTACGTTTTGACCTGTTATGAATTATGGGGATATGATGCTCAGGGAAAACATTTCCAGAATTATAAAATCACTATTGACGATTCAGGGATGAATTGCTATATTGAATTAGCACTCGACAATACGGAGTGCTAATAATCTTGTTTCAACATTTAATTCCCATACAGAGAAGGAGTAAGTCTTATGTCCACCCATAAGTTTCAAACTGAAGTTGCGCAGATGCTTCATCTCATAATCCATTCGCTTTACTCCCACAAGGAAATTTTTCTCAGGGAGCTCGTTTCCAACGCGTCGGATGCCCTTGACAAGCTGAAATACCTGACTCTGACCGACGAGCAGTTCAGGAATTTTGATTTCAATCCCAGAATCGACATCTCTTTTACCACTGAAGGCTCACACACGCTGACGATCTCTGACTCGGGGATCGGGATGAACGAGGAGGACCTTGTTGAAAACCTCGGAACGATCGCCCGCTCCGGCACCAGGAATTTCCTTGAGAAGCTCACGGGTGACCAGCGGAAGGACTCCAATTTGATCGGCCAGTTCGGGGTGGGCTTCTACTCATCCTTCATGGTCGCCGACAGGGTTGAAGTGATCAGCCGAAAGGCGGGCGAGGAAAAGGCGTGGCGCTGGGCCAGCGAGGGTAAGGGTGAATACGAGATAAGCGAAGCTGAAAGGGACGAAGCAGGAACCACCATCACGCTCCACCTCAATGAAAACGGGAAGGAATACACAAGCCGCTGGAGCGTCGAGTCTATCATCAAGAAGTACTCCAACCACATCCCGTTCCCCATATATCTTCACTACGACGCCAGCCGTTTCGAGGGCGAGGGGGACAAGCGCAAGGAGATCAGGGAGCCGAAAGTCGAGCAGGTCAACAGCGCCTCAGCGCTGTGGAAGCGCTCAAAATCCGAGCTCAGGGAGGAGGACTACATCGAGTTTTACAAAACGATATCCCACGACTCCGAGGCCCCCATGCTCTATTCCCACACGCAGGCCGAGGGGACGCTTGACTACACAACGCTGTTTTACATTCCGGCAAAAGCGCCGTTTGACATGTATTACGCGGATTACAGGCCGGGAGTCAAGCTCTATGTCAAGCGGGTATTCATCACGGATGACGACAAGGAGCTCATGC
>CAZPZJ010000024.1:0-2907 GCA_964591055.1 uncultured Leptospiraceae bacterium | reverse complement strand
GTCAAGCTCTATGTCAAGCGGGTATTCATCACGGATGACGACAAGGAGCTCATGCCGGTGTATCTGCGCTTCGTCCGGGGGATCATTGATTCCGAGGATTTGCCGCTCAATGTCAGCAGGGAGATACTTCAGCAGAACAGGGTCCTGGCGAAGATAAAGCAGGGCTCGGTCAAGAAGATACTGGGCGAGCTTAAAAAGCTCTCTGAGAACGGGGAAAAGTACGCGGAATTCTGGAAGGAGTACGGACGGCCGATCAAGGAGGGGCTCTACCAGGACTACGAAAACAGGGACGCCCTGCTTGAGCTCGTTCGATTCAAGTCGACGAAATCTGACGGCATCGCCAGTCTTGAGGAATACGTGGGCAGGATGAAGCCCGACCAGAACGCGGTGTATTATATCACGGGAGAGCGTGAGCACAACCTTCGCGAGTCCCCCCTGCTTGAGATGTACCGCGAGAAAGACATCGAAGTGCTGATCATGGACGACGAGCTGGATGACATCATCATCACAACCGTGTCCAAGTACAAAGATTATGAATTCAAGTCGGTCAATCGCAGCGACGCCGCGGAGGAGCTGAAAACCGAAACCGACAGGGAAAAGGAAAAAGAGATTGATCCGCTCATTCAAAAGATCAAGAGTGTGCTGGGAGAAAGGGTCAAGGACGTAAAGGCAAGCACCAGGCTCAGCGATTCGCCTTCTTGCATTGTGGTGGATGAGAACGATCCGACGGTGCAGATGCAGACTATCCTGAAAGCGATGGGCAACGCCAGCATGCCGGAGATCAAGCCCATCCTTGAGATCAACCCGGGACACCCGATCATCGTGAAGCTGAACAGCGAGACCGATGAGGGGATTATTGAGGACGTGAGCAACCTCCTCTACGAGCAGGCGATGCTGATTGAAGGCATGAAGCTGGAAAACCCGGTCACGTTCGTGCGAAGGATGAACGCGATGATCGATACGGCGCTGAAGGGTGGGGAGGGGTAAACGCCTTTCACGCCGCGTCAGTGTGTAACATAGCGTGCGTTGAATGTTCAGATCAATGGTGTGGACGCCCATGTAATTCGTGTCCCCGGCGGCGGTAAGCGTGCATGCCGCCCGCCGGATGTACTGTGAGGAGATGTCAACATGAGGATAACCGGAAAGCGATTATGCCTTTTTCTATCCATTGCCGTGATAGCGCTTGCGGCTTCGGTATCGTTGCCGATGCTGTTGTGTGACAGCGGGCCGAGCGCCTTCGGCAGCGATTCGCAGTCCCCGCTCAAGGGGAGCCAGGAGTCGGCAAAGGCGTGGGAAATCCAGAAGACGTTCCGCAAAATCGGGGAGCTGTACAACGACAGGGTCGTGTTCATCAGCACGGAACAGACGGTGAAGGTGCGGTCGCATCCTTTTTTTGACGATCCCTTCTTTAACGAGTTTTTCGGGATACCACAACAGCAGAGAAGGCAGGGACAGCGGGTTCAGAAGCGGCGGGGGCTGGGCACTGGTTTCATTGTATCCGAGGACGGGTTTGTGTGCACCAACCAGCACGTGGTCAAGGATGTTGACAAGGTTACCATTAAATTGAACGGCAAGACGTACAACGCGAAAATCATCGGCTCGGACGAAAGGACCGATGTCGCCCTTTTGAAGATCGACTCGCGCGACAAATTCAAGCCGGTGTTCTTCGGGAATTCAGACAATGTCGCCGTGGGTGACTGGGCCATCGCGATTGGGAACCCGTTCGGGCTTGACAAAACATTTACCGTCGGGGTGGTCAGCGCGACGGGAAGAAGCGACCTTGACATGATGGGCGGCTCTCAGACGCACATCCAGACGGACGCCTCCATCAATCCCGGGAATTCAGGTGGCCCGCTCATCAACATAGACGGCGAGGTGATCGGAATCAACAGGATGATCTACTCGAGCAGCGGAGGATACATGGGGATCGGTTTCGCGATACCGGTCAACCAGGCGAAAAACATTCTCCAGCAGCTCAAGGAGCATAAAAAGATCAAGCGGGGCTATATAGGCGTGCAGATCGTGCCCCTCACCGAGGAATACGCCAGGCAGATTGGACTGCCGAAAAACGAGGGAGCGCTCATCGGCGGGATAGCCCAGAACGGTCCCGCTGAAAAGGGAGGGATGACTGTCGGTGACGTCATCGTGAAAGCCGACTCGACGGACATCAAGGACTACCGCGACCTGGTGCAACTCGTCGAGAGGACGGAGATAGGTAAGGCGCTGCGGATGGAGGTGTGGAGAAATCGCGCCAAAGTAAGCCTTTTCATCACCGTCTCCGAGAGGCCCTGATCCGGAATAGGCTGTTCGCAGCATATTAGTTGTTGAAATTAAAAGCAGAAGCCGCCATTATGCATGCACAATGGCGGCTATGTTTTTTCGGAGGGGCGCGATGACCACACAGGAACGAAGCTGGATAATGTATGACTGGGCGAATTCCGCGTATTCGATTGCGATTACAACCGCGATTCTGCCGATTTTCTTCAAGGATTACGCCGCCAAGCTGCTCCCGGGTTATCTCTCAACCGCCTACTGGGGGTACGCAAACACGATTGCGACGCTTTCGGTCGCGCTGCTTGCCCCGTTCCTCGGCGCGATGGCGGACTACAGGAACAGTAAAAAGAAGTACCTGCTTTTCTTTTTGACGCTTGGAATCATTTTTACTGTGATGCTTTCAACCATTTCCGAAAACGACTGGTTCAGATGTCTGATCTTCTACGTGTTTTCATTCATCGGCTTCGCCGGCGCCAACGTGTTTTACGATTCGTTCATCGTGGACGTCACCGAACCGGCCCGGCGTGACCGCGTTTCGGCGCACGGTTTTGCCTGGGGGTACTTCGGGAGCACGGTGCCGTTTGTGGCGGGCATCTATTTCATCCTGAATCCCGGGGTGCTGGGATTCGCGTC
>CAZPZJ010000023.1:3047-28244 GCA_964591055.1 uncultured Leptospiraceae bacterium | reverse complement strand
GAATACCCGAGAATTCGTGTCACGGAGGGGCTTTCATATACTATTATTCCATTTGTATCCATCACGGTGATGACGTCGGAGCCGTATTCAATCATCGCACGGAGCTTTTCCTCTTCAAGGTGTGAATGGACCTTCTCATGAGAATTGAAGGCATCAGGTATAATCATTCCATGATACACAGTTCCAGTGATATTATCCGATGATTTTATAATGTGAATATTCACCCTTATTCCTGAGCTTTTTAATTCACCACATTCTACAAGAGAAACATCATCCGATGAGTTCATTGCGAATCTGTCGAATTCTTCCAGCACCTTGATCTCAGTGATATCCGTGAAAAGAGAAAAGAAATTCTTTCCTTTCAGGAATTCATGTGAATGGGCCGTTATTGCCTGGATTGTGGGTGAAATATATGTGATTATACAATCGCTGTTGAGAATAAAGCATGGATGAGGGGAGTGGTCGGCAATCCTTTGGAACATGTCATTGAAACCGGATTTCATGATTGAATACTACAGAAAAGTACTTAAAAAATAAAGCCGAAATTTAAAATTTTTAATCCCTCCTATTGACGCTTTACCAAAAGATCATTATATTTTCTCAACATTGTTAGCACTCATATTTATCGAGTGCTAACATCAGCAAGAGGAGGTGAGCTATGAGATGGGGATTAACCAAAATGAGCGCCGTTACCGGAGATAATTCTCTGGATATGTTCAGGAGAAACTTCGAAAGAGTGTTTGATGTCTTCTTCTCAATGAGCCCATCGACCCTTTTCGAGTCCAAATGGCTGCCTTCGGTGGACGTGTCTGAAAACGGGAAGATGATAACCGTAAAAGCGGAGGTTCCCGGAATGGACGAAAAGGACATCTCGGTCACCTTGAGTGATAATGTCCTGACCATTTCCGGAGAGAAGAAGCAGGAAAATACCCGTGAAGAATCCGGTAAACGATATGTCATGACGGAACGTAAATACGGATCATTTTCAAGATCAATTACGCTTCCTGAAGGCATTAAAGCTGATAAGATCAAAGCGTCTTTCACAAAAGGGGTGTTGAGCGTGGATATCCCGAAGGATGAATCCGCACAGCCCCGAAAAATTGAGATTAAAATCCAGTAACCAACGAGGAGGAAAAGCCATGCTGTTTACAAATTCGCTGTTCAACGATGTATTCAGGATCAGGGAGGCTTTAAGCGATCTCTTTGACAACGCTCCGTATGCCTGGAGATACGGAGAGTCCTTCCCGAGGACCAATGTCTACGAAAAGGACAACACCATTGAAGTAAGAGCCCTAGTTCCCGGGCTCAAAGCGGAGGATATCTCCCTTGAGATCAAGGACAATCAACTCGCGATAGAGGGAGAAAAGAAGCCCGCATGCGAAGGAAACGCGAGAATCCGCTGCGAGAGGGAGCATGGCAGATTCAGCAGGGTGATATCTCTTCCGGCAGACGTTCAGCGTGACAATATCAACGCTTCGCTCGCCGATGGAGTGCTCACCATAACACTGACGAAGAGTGAAGACGCCAAACCGAAGAAAATCGAGATAAACTGACGACGAGAGAAGGAGGCATATCATGAACACTGAAGTAACCAGGACGAACAACAATGTTCAGGAGAGGGAGCGGGTCATCATCCCCCAGGTTGACATCTTCGAGAACGAACACGGGTACACTGTCGTAGCGGACATCCCCGGCGTCAACAGGGAAAACCTGGAGATAACCCTGAATGATGGCAAGCTCGAGATTACGGGAAGAATTGCAAAGACAGATAATGGGCAGGCACCCGCGTGGAGGGAGTATGACCTGCACGACTATTACAGGAGCTTCACGGTTGGAAGGGAAATCGACGGAAACGCCATAAAAGCGACTGTTGAGAATGGGGTGCTCACACTTCTTCTCCCGAAAAGGGAGGAGCTCAAGCCCAGGAAAATTGAAATACAGTCCCACTGATCACACAGCCATGCAGGAAGGTGATCATAGTCAGGCAGGGGCCTCCACGCCCCTGTTTCATTGTATTAATGCGGTGCCGCTTCAGGTAAAAATTTCAGGAAGCTCCTTAATCGATTTCAGAACCTTAAATGCCCTGGAATAATCCCCTTCGACAGTCAGGCCGTTGGGAATCACCACACATCTGATGCCGGCGGCATCGGCCGCCTGAAGCCCTCTCTCGGAATCCTCAATGACCAGCGATTCATCGGCCAGAGCTCCGGCAAGCTGCAATCCTCTGAGATAGGGTTCCGGATCTGGCTTGGAATGTGTGTAGTCCTCACGGGTGAGAGTGAAGTTGAAATACCCGAGTATACCCGAATCACGGTGTGCGGCCATGAAATGCGATTTTCTGCTGCTGGTGACAATCCCCATCGTGAAACGGCCATGAAGCGTCGCAAGAGTCTCGCGCACTCCTTCAATCAGGAGATTTCCATTGCAGAGCATCTCATAATACCTGTCATTGCGCCTGTCCCGCAGAAGTTCTATTTTCGATTGCGAATATCCCTTTGTCTGTAGCAGATGCCATACGCCTGATCCCTGCCTCATAAAGTACTCTACGAACATTTTTTCCGTCAGGTCAATCCCTTCACATCCAAGAATCTCACGGTTGGCAAGGTAATAGAGGTATTCAGTATCGACAAGCACACCGTCATTATCGAACAGCAGCGTTGTCATGGGGGAGTGTTGCGCCATAGTATTGATTACTGGATCATTCGCTTTCCCGTCTGAATTTTTCCAGAAGGGCCAGAAACTGTGCGTAAAAATCGCGAAGTTCGTCCTTTTCCCGCAGATCTCTCAACTCAGGATCGCGTCCTTCAAGTACATCGTTGATGTGACGCGTCATGACGTATATCGGACCGGAAATTCTGTTCGTGACCTTGAGCAGATAGAAATACAGAAATACGCACATCGCGATCACAATGACGAGCAAACCTGTGATAACATGCAGACTCATGCGTGTCACGCGCTGAATTTCCCGTATCTCGCTCCTGATATCCGCCGTCGCGTTCGGATCGCCAGCTGTGACTTTCTTATCAGAATTTGAATTAATCGAGCCCGAGAGAACCCGGCCGTCAATGCGGTCCAGAGACCTGGTTATCCTCTCTGTTCCGGAGGATATGCTTTTGCTGGATGAGAGGATGCTGATGCCTGTCAGTGCTATTACAAGAATGAATGCAACCGATACTGCGCCCAGAATTGAAAAAACCGTTTTCAACTGGAACTTACGGTCAATTATAATGCGCCTTTTGCTGATCATCCCGTCCTTCATGTCCTGTTTTCGGCTTGTGCGCTGTCTGTTATCATACCTACTCATCAGATCATCCAAGGTCAAATACAATATCGTTTCAAACACAATTAATAATCGATGACGTGCGTCGCCTGTGATTGCTCCGCACGTCATCGATTTCCTGCACGCCGCATCTCATGCGACCTTGCGCTGTTCAGCCCGGCGCCTATCCGATCGCTTCTCCCCCGGTCTCCCCGGTCCTTATTCTGATACAATCATTCATGTCGAACACGAATATTTTTCCGTCGCCTATTTCGCCTTCACGTGCGGCGCGGGTGATCGCCTGAACTGTCCTATCCAAAAAACTGTCATTGACGGCAATTTCAATTTTGATTTTTTTCAGCAGGTTGCTCACCTCCCGTACACCCCTGTAAATTTCCGTAACACCCATCTGCCGTCCGCAACCGAGCACCTCGCTTACCGTCATAAGGTGAACTTCTTCCTTGAACAGCTCCGCCTTGACATCTTCAAGCTTGTGGGGCCGTATTATCGCAATTACATATTTCATCTGCATGCCTCCTTTCCGGTATTCCAATCAATCGATCAGGGTATAGCCAGTCTCGTGGTGCTGCGAGAGATCAAGCCCCAGGTACTCCGCATCCTTATCCACCCGCAATCCGACCACGGCGTCCACAATTTTGAAAATTATAAATGTGCCGATTCCGGCAATCAGTATGGCAACTGCAACCGTCAGAAGCTGTATTCCAACCTGGCCTGCATTCCCGTACAGGAGCCCGTTATTCCCCGCCGGATTAATTGATTTTGTGGCAAATATTCCCGTGGCAATCGCGCCGAAAATCCCGCACATGCCGTGTACTCCGAACACGTCAAGCGAATCATCATAACCGAAAAATCCTTTCACCTTCGATACGAAAAAGAATCCGACCATTCCGCCGCCCGCGCCAATGAGTATCGATGCCATGGGAGTCACGTATCCGGCGGCGGGAGTGATGGCGACCAGTCCTCCTACAAGCCCCGTGATAACGCCCAGCACCGTCGGCACCTTGTTGAAAATCCAGTCAAGAATCATCCAGGTAACAGCGGCAGCGGCGGCAGCGGTATTGGTATTGATAAAAGCCGACACCGCGAGAGGCCCTACGCCAAGCGCGCTTCCGGCGTTGAATCCGAACCAGCCGAACCAGAGAAAGCCGGCGCCAAGCACCGCGAAAGGCAGATTGTGAGGGGCCCGCCCGCCGTCAATGTTCTTCCTTTTCCCGAGCATTATCGCCATGACCAGGGCCGAAATGCCTGCGCTTATATGGATCACCGTTCCCCCTGCGAAATCAAGCGCGCCTTTCGCCGCCAGCCAGCCGCCGCTTCCCCAGACCCAGTGCGCCAGCGGATCGTACACGAATGTCGCCCACAGGATGATGAAAAGAACAAATCCTGAAAACTTTATCCTCTCAACAAACGCTCCCACAATCAGGGCGGGGGTTATGATCGCGAACATCATCTGGAAGGCCATGAAAAGCTGGTGGGGAATTGTTGTACCGTATGTGGAATGCGGCGCAAGACCGACACCCCTGAGCCCCACCCAGTCAAGCCCTCCGAGAAGGCCGGCAATATCCGGCCCGAATGCAAGGCTGTAACCGTAAAGCACCCACTGAATCGAAATGACCGCGAGGATCACCATCGTCTGCATGAGTACCGAAAGGACGTTCTTTTTCCTTACAAGCCCACCGTAAAAAAAAGCGAGTGTCGGCGTCATGATCATCACCAAAGCCGTTGCGATAAGAACCCATGCGGTATCGGCGCTTGACTGCGCCAGACTCTTCGCGGCATCGATTGACTGCGTTAACGCTGCAATGCCCTGATCCATCTTCAACCTCCATATGATTTTCAAATACCCCTTTCCCGGGCAATTCACATTATGTGACAACTTTATCAACTGCCCCTACTGGCATCAATATTCAAACATCGTGAACGGCCTGATACGTGTTTATTTAACAAAGCATTAATTTGATTGTAACAATGCCGTAACAAAACCACGTTTCGCCGTATCAATCGAATCCGTACAACAGCATTGCATGATCGCTTTACGGAGAAGGATTTTAGCAATACTTAAATTTTTCTTTTTCATGGATTGGTCAACAGGTGCGGTTAAAACACATGTGAAATAAAAACGGATGGACATATCAGGCAGAGTGACGCCTTCATGTAAGTCATGTTCGGATTATTCACCGGAGGCCACGATGAGCGCACCGCTTGAGGGATTGAAAATTCTCGATTTCACCTATCTGCTGCCGGGGCCGCTGGGCACCATGATGCTTGCCGATCTTGGCGCAGATATTATTAAAGTTGAAAATCCTTTCAATCCCGACCTCATGCGGCTGGTCCCTCCGCATGTCGGCGCAATGTCGTCCGTCTACGCCCATGTGAACCGCGGGAAGCGCTCTCTCGCCCTTGATCTCCGCAGAAAGGAGTCTCTCGAAATCATCTATGAGCTTGTACGCGAATACGATATCGTCGTAGAGCAGTTCCGCCCGGGTGTTATGGGCCGCCTGGGGCTCGGGTATGAAGCGCTCCGCGAGCGCAATTCCCGTCTCATCTACTGCTCGCTGACAGGTTACGGACAGTCCGGCAGCTATTCAATGAGGGCCGGGCATGATATCAACTACATGGCGCTTTCCGGAATAGAATCGTTTTCCGGGCGAAAGGACAGCGACCCTTCGCTCCACGGCATACAGTTCGCCGATATCGCCGGCGGTTCGAAAAGCCTTGTGATCGCGGTGATGGCTGCGTCAATGCGGAGGGAGCGAACGGGCGAGGGCGATTACTGCGACATTTCAATTACGGACTGCCTCTTCGCGCTGTCCGCGTTCGAAACGGCGGGATTCCTGGCGGGCGGCGATCTTCCCTCGGCTGAAACAGGAATTCTCAACGGCGGCTCGCTCTACGATTATTATCGCACCTCTGACGGCCGTTACCTCTCGGTCGGCGTGATTGAGCCCAAGTTTCTCATCGCCTTCATGGAAGCAATAGGTATGGCTGATGAGCTCGGCGACGGGCTGCTTGACAGCTCGCAGGTGGACGGGCTCAAACGGAGAATCGCTGAACGCATCGCATCACGCCCTTTTTCTCACTGGATGAACGTTTTTAAGGACATAGACGCCTGCGTTGAGCCCGTAATTGATTTAAGTGAAGCGCTCGGCTCCCCACCTCTTTCTGAAAGGGATATAATCGTCACGGTGCACGATGAGCAGGGCGCTGAATACAGGCAGATCGGGAATCCTCTTAAATTCGCTTCCGGCAATTATGTGTCAGAGCAGGCGGGCTCGGCGCCGGGAAGGCACAACAGGGAAATTCTTGTAGAGCTCGGCTATGATGATGATAAAATTAACAGCCTGTATTCCCTGAAAGTCATGTAGAACCATTGTGCGCGATTCTTTGACGGGTCCTCATTCCACCATGAATCCCCTTGAACGCCGGGCTGTGCTTTACCACATAATTTCACTTGATTTTTTCAAAGGGACGTGACATTTGAAATAAGATCATTGCTGCGCATCGATGACATTCAAGGCGGGGGTGTATGATGGACGATTCTATCCGGAAAGCGGCTGAAATAATCAACAAAGCGCACCATCTCATCGCGCTCACGGGCGCCGGGATCTCCGTTGAAAGCGGCATTCCTGACTTCAGAAGCGCCGGCGGACTGTGGGAGAAGTTCGATCCTATGATCTATGCGCACATAGATTCTTTCCGGCGGAACCCTGAAATGGTATGGGACATGATTTTTGAAATGGTCGATCTCACAAGATCGTCAAAACCGAATCCCGCCCACGTCGCGCTCGCCGAGCTTGAAAAGATGGGAATCCTGAAAGCCATCATCACACAGAACATCGACAACCTGCACCAGGAAGCGGGAAGCTCGAATGTCATCGAATTCCACGGCAATGCGCACACGCTTGAATGCGTCAAGTGCGGCGAGGATTATTCTGTGGACGATTTTCCGAACGACAGGACAATCCCGAAATGCCGCGGTTGCGGCGCAATTCTCAAACCTGGAGTGGTCTTTTTCGGCGAGGTGATTCCTCCCGACGCGCTGATGGAATCGCAGATGCTCGCAAAGTCGTCTGACGCGATTCTTGTGATCGGCACATCGGCGGTAGTGTACCCCGCCAGCGGCATTCCCTATGTCGCCAAACAGAACCGCGCCAGCGTCATCGAGATGAACCTTGAAAATACCGGCCTTACAAATTCGATTACCGACGTGTTCATACAGGGCAGGGTGGGGGAAACGCTGCCCTGGCTGCTGGATGAAATCAGATCAATGAATTGAACCTGTTGCTGCGAGGAACGGCATCACCGCGATTAATGGTACTTCGAATCGTTTCTTTCAAGAATCTCTGATAGTTCGTTGCTGCTGAAACGGTATTTATACCGGCAGAACCCGCATTCCACCTCGGCCCCACCATCCTTTGCGATCATTTCAACTATGTCCTTCCTTGGCAGCCTTTCGAGCACTTCGCCGGTCTCCTGCCTGCCGCACCTGCAGGCGAACCGCAGGGGAGACTCGTCGAGGACCGTCAGGGGTGCTCCTTCAAGGATTCCATGGAGGTATTCCATGACCGTACCGCCCTGTTCCATATGTGCGGTAAGAGTCACGGCCCGGGATGTGATATTTTTCTCTATCATCTCGATGACTTCGCCGGGAGTTTCCGGAAGCGTCTGTATCAGCAGCCCTCCTGATACGGAAATATTCCCATCGGGAAGCGTTTTGCATCCAAGCATAATCGCGGAAGGAACCTGTTCCGAAACAGTCAGGTAACAGGCAATATCCATTGCGATATCGCCATACTGAAGGGGGCCGGTGTAATAGTAGGGCTCTCTCATGCCGAGGTCTTTTTTTACCGAGAGCATTCCCACGCGAAACAGCGCAGCTTCCGGCTGCACATCTCGATCGTCATCAATCTCACCAGGCGCCACGTATGCCCGAATATTTCCCATGGCGTCAGCCTGCGCATGGATTTCCTTCATAATTCCGCTTCCCGTAAAGCGGATTGCTATGTTTTGCGACGATCCCGGTTTCAGCGTCGCCCCGAGAAGAGCCACTGTGCTGACGCCCCTTCCAAGCGCAATGTTCTCCATGTGCGTTGTTTCATGCATGCCGGCAATGGTTCTCACGGTTTCAATGGTCGAAACACAGTATGCCCTCACCTGGAATCGATCACACAGAACCCGTGAAAGCGTATCACCCTTCATGTTCGTGCTCCTTCATTATATCGTTACCACAGTCACTATTGGCACGGAATCATTTTGCCGGGCAAGACTTTTTTAAATGCGATCACTATGTTCTGAATTGAAGTTTTGTTGACATTCCACGCCGTTTATGCATTTTTATAATTCACTCCCGAATCTGTATCACAAGCAACCGCGCTGAGATTGCGGTTTATCACAAAGAAAACAGAGGTGCGACATGATACATTCAAAGAACATGAACTCATTCCCGTCAAAGATGTTACTCCCGTGCTGCGCGCTGGCTGCGCTGATCATGCTTGTGCAATGCAAAGGAAACTATGGAAGCGTTACGGACGCGGAGTTATCAAGATACAGTCTCAGGGATAAAATCCTCATGGTGACAAAAAAGCGCTGTCCGCAGTCACCTTCGGGGTTCAGCGAACTGGTGCAGTGCGTCAGGGAGCAATCCACAATGGGGAATGGCTACGGATCAACATACATCAGCGAATTCAGGGATGTCAGCAACAGCTCCACCCTCAAAGGCTCCTCAAAGGACATCGCGTTCTTCTTTGATTTCATGTTCGAGGCGTCCGAGTCCGGGAAATGGCTGTTTGAGTTTGCTATCGACGCAGGGATCGCCTCCGGATGTAAAATTGGAGGCAGGGAGCTCTGGTTTTCAAGAGAGGACATCTGGGCGCTTGACAACCACAGCGGCGCCTTCACAAAGGAAATACAGCTTGATCGCGGATATCATATCTTCAGTCTCTATGGTATTGAGGGCTGCTGTGACGGCAAGTGGCGGGTGCGTTTTAAAAGCCCCTCAATGAATGAATTTAAAGTCATTTCTTCTGCGAACATGAACATCCGCAGCAGGTATTACACACTGTAGCCTCTCCATTATTCCCGCGGCAGCGCTAAATGCGCCGCGGGAATCCCGATTCCCCCGTATAATTTCCTTGACGCTCTGAACCCCGCCCGGGCAGTATGACCGCCTGTATTCAGTCCTCATATATCAAAACGCACCTCAAGCAGGATTTTTTATGACACTGGAAGAGCTGACCCGATTGTTCGGGCTTATCGCCGGCATCGCAATGCCGTTTTTCAACATACCCCTGATTTTAAAAATACGAAGCCGCGGATCTTCAGCGGACATCTCGATCGTGTGGACGATGGGCGTGTGGATATGCGTTCTGCTGATGACGCCGGCCGCTCTTTCATCCCCGGATTTCGTGTTCCGCATTTTCGGGATTGTCAATCTTGTGCTCTTTTCCTGTGTCGTTGTGACCGTATTGAAATACCGCATGCGCAGACGGTGATCGCGGTGCGTTTCAGAGCTTGATGACCGTGCCTGACCTGTAGAGCAGCCACGCCGGGACCAGCCACAACAGCACGCACAGCGCCGCCCAGCTCATCGATGAGCACACGGGCGACATCCGGCCACTGAAGAGACAACCATACAGGAACTGGTGCAGGCTCATTATTCCCGCTCCATCAACATTTACCATGATGATGTTTCTCATTCTGCTGAAGAGCTCGGACATCACGAAAATGACGAGCGTGTTGGCGCCAAGTGCGATAAACGGAGCCTGCCAGCGCACCATGCGCACTCTGCCTGCCGTCAGAAAGAGCGCGGAAAGCGTTACGAACGCCAGGCCGGTTGTGATCAGCACAAAAGGGCCCGTCCAGAGATTTTTGTTGATTGGAAATACCGCATTCCATGCCAGTGCGCATGCTGCGCATGCACATCCCGCCATCGCCATAAGCGCAATTCTCTTCCCGTGCAATCCTTCGCTGATGAATTTCCATGCGCTCATACCAAACAGCGCTGAGGACACAGCCGGCAGTGTACCGAGAAGACCTTCAGGGTCCCATACGGCCGTCAATCGCCATAGATGGGAGCCAAAGAGCGCCCTGTCTATCCAGGCGCCCAGGTTTCCAGCCGGGGTAAGGTTTGCTGGCCCAACGCCGGGTACGGGCACCAGCGAGAGCAACGCCCAGTGTAACAGGACCAGAACAAGTCCGGTTACGGTGGTCCTTTTCCCTCCCGTGTACAGAAAGATCGTTGACGAGAAAAAGTACACCAGCGCGATCCTTTGAAGCACACCGGGAATCCTCATTGAGGCGAGTCGCTCCAGCGGGTAAAAGGGGAAGGCGCTCATCGCGAGTCCGATGGCAAGCAGTATGATCGAACGACGCGTCACCTGTTTGAGAATATCCCTGCCTGAAAAACCCTTGCTGATGCGCGAAGAAATAGACAGCGCAGCCGACACTCCCATGATAAAAAGAAAAAACGGAAATACGATGTCGGCCGGTCCCAAACCATGCCAGCGCGCATGGCGCAGGGCCGGGTGGATGTGGGACCACGAGCCGGGATTGTTGACCATAATCATGCCGGCGAGCGTAATACCGCGGAAGACATCGATCGATACGATGCGGTCTTTTATGGCATGGTTTCCGTTGCTGTCGGCGGTAATGGACGGAGCAGATGAAGACTCCGGGCCTTCATTCATCATATCGTCGAATCTCCACCAAAAAGGGCATATCCTTGGTGATTTTCTCCATGGAATCAGTCACCTCCCGTATCCGATCGATTACCGACCTGATGCTCTCAAGCGTCTCAAGCGCTTTTTCCCTGTTGCCGGCATTGCCGAACCGTTCCAGGTTTTCCCTGAGTATCGATATCGTCCCGAAAAAATCCAGCAGGTAATTGTTCAACTTCCCGCAGGCATCCTCCGTTATCCGGTAAATCCGCGCAGAGTCCCCATCATCGCTTGTGAGCGGTTTGAGCTCAAGGGACATCCGCTCCGGTATCATTGATAAAATTTCACTCGCCGATGTCTCCTGTGCCGGTTGCATAATTGTTTCACCCGTTTCCTGATTTTAACAACCATTGAAACTATCAGTGGCTATCGGTTGCAAGAATTTTACTCCGGAGGCTCCCTGAGCACGCTCGCGGTCGCAAGACCCGACGCCACTTCCGGTATTATTCCTTTGCTTCTGTAAATGGGCCGCACGCTTTCACGTATTCTTTCCTTCATGACGGCTGAAAACACTATCCCGGTCGCGACGATCAATGCGCCTCCGATCATGAGTGTGAGCTGTGTTCCGATTGCGGACGATACCGCTCCAGCCATCAGGCTTCCCAGAGGAGCTGAACCCGTGACCGCCATCACATAAAAACTCATCACCCTGCCTCGCTTGTCATCGTCCACAATCGTCTGAAGTATTGTGTTGCTCGATGCGATCGTGACTATAAGACCAAAACCCGCGATCAGTAGGAGCGCCATCGCCGCAAACGCGTTATTCGTCAAAGAAAGGGCCGTCAGCGCAATCCCGAAAATGAAGATGTTATGCTGGATAATTCTTTCAAGGCCCACAACGCTCTTCCGCATTGCGAGGAACATCGTCGCGATGAACGCACCTATGCCCGAAAATGAAATCAGGAAGCCGTATGTGTGGGACGTGCCCTTCAGCACTTCAGTGGCGAATTCGGGCATGAGCACCGGGAACGACATGCCGATCAAGCATACGGAGAACAGTGTGATCAAAAGGTCTCTGATCGGCTGGAAATGTCTCACATAACGCATTCCCTCGCGCAGTTCCGTCATTATTTTACGGTTTGAATCTGAAGCACGACTATCCACTATGCGCATCGCAAGAAGCGACGCGATGACTGCCGCATAGCTGACGGTGTTGATCACGAAACACACGCCTTCGCCTGCAAACGCGACAATCATGCCCGCAAGCGCCGGTCCCAGCAGCCTTGAGCTGTTGAACAGAGCCGAGTTGAGCGCAATCGCGTTTGAAAGATCTGCGCGATCGTCAACCATCTCTATGACAAATGCCTGTCGGGTAGGAAGATCGAACGAGTTTACAAGCCCCAGAAAAACCGTCAATGCCATGATGTGCCACACGCTGATCGAGCCCGTGATTGTCAGAGCTGCGATCATGCTTGCCTGAAACATCGAAAGGGCCTGTGTTACGAGAAGGACGCGGTGTTTTCTCCAGCGGTCGCTCATGACACCGGCGACGGGCGAGAACAGAAATGCGGGGATCTGCCCCGCAAAACCGACCACACCGAGCGTGAATGTCGATGTTGTCAGCCGGTACACCAGCCAGTTCATCGCAATCGACTGCATCCACGTCCCCACGAGCGAAATGCCCTGTCCTATAAAGAACAGCCGGTAGTTGCGATGCCTCAGCGCCCGCAGCGGCGTTAAAATATAACCCCTGAAATCATTCATGAATGACAGATGAATAATATTTCCTTCTCCTGTACAATTCATTTTCAGTGAAAAATATTATATCATCGGGTCATTACCCTTTCAAAAATCTTCTTGTGCAATACGTCCTTTTCTGTTCACAGTGTCACCCATGAAACAGGGCTCCAAACAGGGCGATCCAGCGCGCATACTCGTGCTTCCCGACAGCGTAAAGAACAAGATCGCCGCCGGCGAGGTGGTGGAAGGCCCCTCTTCCGTGGTCAAGGAGCTCATGGAAAACTCCATTGACTCCGGCGCAACCGAAATCACGGTTGAGCTTTCTGAAAGCGGCCTGCGTAAAATTGTCGTTCGCGACAACGGCTGCGGCATCCCGCCCCAAGACCTGCCGCTTGCCGTCCGCGAGCACGCCACCAGTAAAATTCGCGGCATCGAAGACATCGAGAGGATCATGAGTTGCGGTTTCAGGGGGGAGGCCCTTTCAAGCATTGCGGCGATTTCCCGGACGACAATTCTCTCCCGCACCCCGTCGTCCGAAACCGGCGGGAAGCTCGTTGTTTCAGACGGGCATGAAAGCCTGCTGGAGTATGCCGGCCCTCCCGGGACCACCGTAATCGTCGAAAACCTCTTTTTCAATGTGCCCGCTCGCAAGAAATTCCTGAAAAGCCCCACGTCGGAAATGCGCTCCGTACGTCAGGCATTTCTCGCAACCGCTTCCGCCTGGCCGGAAATCTCATTCACTCTCTCTCCCGATGAAGGGAGAAAGATTCACCTGCCAGCGGTTGAAGGCCTTTTGCAGCGGCTCGAAGGCGTCCATGGCGGCGGGACGATGGAAAAGATGTACCATGAGCATGTCAAAGACATCAGCGCTGCGATCGAAGGGTTTCTCTCCTCACCGGGGTTCATGCGGGCGAACAGGGGCATGCAGGCCGTCTATGTCAACAGGCGCCCTGTTGAGTACGCATACCTCGGGTATCTGCTCGGAAAGGCGTACCATGGCATTGCGCTCAAGGGACAGCATCCCGCCGCATTTCTGTTCATCACGGTGGACCCGTCCCTCGTTGACGTCAACGTCCATCCCGCCAAGCGTCAGGTTCGTTTTTTCGACAGCCGGTATGTCGACGGGATGATACTTACTCTCGCCGGCAAGGCGCTTTCGAACACGTCACACAGGATCAGCGAAACGCTGTTCACCGCGGCCGAATCCACGCATCCGGTATCAATTGATGCTGCAGACCTCCCGATGCGCTCACCGGGTCAGCGCCATGATTCGGGTCCCCACGAAACCGCGCCCGACGGTGCCGGTCCTTCACTGCCTGAACCTGCGCTTTTCAGCTCCAAAACCGTAATGCGGGAGATGCGCGATTTGTACCGTTCGCGGGACAGCATACGCGGTGACATGAAATACCTCGGAACAGTGTTCGGCGCCTACATCACGGCGGAACGCGGCGACCAGATGGTGGTTGTCGATTTCCACGCCGCGCACGAAAGGATTATTTTCGACACGCTCATCTCATCCGAGAACGCCCCTGAGCGGCAGTCGCTGATCTTTCCCGTCATGAAGGAACTCTCGGAGGAGGGCTTCGCCACGTTGCAGGAACGCCTCGAGAGCCTCGACGAACTCGGGTTCGAGATCGACCTCATGCCCGGCAGGGTCGCGATCGTGCGCGCAGTGCCGGCGAACGCCCCGGGACTTGACATCGGCAACTTTCTTGACGATTTTACCACGAGACCTGAGGGCGGGGCGGGCAGGAACGAGTTCAGGCGCTCAGCTTTTGCGATCATCGCCTGCCATTCGGCATTCCGCGCAGGCGATGCTCTTGCGGACGCCGACGCGATGGCACTGCTTGACGAGGTATTTAACGGACTTCACGAACTCAGATGCCCGCACGGAAGGCCGTTTGTGTATTCCATCGACAGGGCTGGTTTTGAAAAGCTTTTCAGACGTGGATGATCAGGCTCCAGAGGGCCTGTGTCGTACCATCATGATGAGATTGGACTTCCTGTCGTTCCTGAGCACACCGTACCCGAACTTAAATGGAAGCGGGTTGCTTGATCCCCTGTACGCCTTTGAGAGGTCGTCCTGCCGGGGAGGGTTCGTAATCTCCCGCAATCCCACCGGCCTGTCGTAAAACCCGTACAGTATGCTGTTCCACGCGTTCCCGGTGAAATATCTGTAGGGAATGCCGGAATCATCCATGATAACCAGGCTGCCTCGGGAAACAAAAAATTCGCATGCATGCCTGTATTCACGCAGATGCAGAAGGTATATCGCAGATTTAATAAAGAGGTTGAAGTTGCCAAGCCTTCTCAAAAACAGACCTTCAGGCCTGTTTTCATCCGTGGAAGTCGGTTTAAACCTCAATGACAGATAAATGAGCTCTCTCTGTTCGGGGTGAGTCGGTGTAGTGAATCGAATCCTTGTTCCTTTTATGGAATTAGCGACGGCATTATTCGGCTGTGCACTATCGACGTCCACGACCGAACCATCGCCCGTGAGGGCGATCTGGCGCACATCGGACACCGAAAGTCCCAGTCGCGCGGCGTACACAAGGAGGACCGGGGTGGTCCCGTCAAAGTAGCGGTTGACCATCTCCGCTTTCATCGCCCTGGTGACGAAGTAATTGACCGATGCGATTGAATTGATGCACCTTTGAATGGAGCGAAGCCCGGATGACAGCTCTCCGGGGGTCAGCTTCACGGGATCGGGGATTTTACCCTGTCCTTCAAGCGACATCATGACATAGGACTTCGCATCCGGGAAAAAAGTGTAGAGGTTGACAAAGTCTCCGCCGCAGAGAGGGTATACCACGGTGTTTCTGGCAGCGTAAGACGGAATATTGGCCTCACGCCACCTGCTGATTGCGTCAACATTCTCCCGCTTCACCCTGTCCCAGTACCTGTCCATCCAGAGTGCGTGATCTTCATACTGGCTGTTTCGCTTCAAGACCGCGAAATGATCCGTACCGACTCCCCTCATTCCGGCGAGGAAGCGCGCCAGGTCGCTCCAGTAGGTATGTGAGTCCGCAGGCATTGCATTGAGTGAAGAGATTTCCGTCCGGCAGGAAGAGCAGGCAATGGAAATTGTCATCGCCATTAGAACGCAGAAGTATCTTGATTGAATTCCCGACGCCAATTCGTTTCCCCGAATTACAGAATAATGTCTGAATAGTTGAGAGCCTGAAATACGTCAAGCTGAAAACATTGATGTATAATATTTACCGCGTTTTTCCGGGCATTATCTGCGCTTCCTTACCATGAGCATCAGGTTCGATTTCTCACATCCCCGCAACGCGCCGTAGCCGAAGCAGAACGGCAGTACCGGCCTGACAACCTTATATGCGTTGATCAGATCGTCCTGAATGGGAGGATTCGGGCAGGTTGAAAATGAAGCCGGACCTGAATACCTCCCGTGCAGCCGTATGTCCCATTCAACCGGTTGGAAGTACCTGAACGGTATCCCTGAATAATCCTGCACGATGATATCGCTCATGTTCATAAGCGAGTGGCAGAAATCCCTGAAGCATTCCAGGTGGAGAAGGTACACTGCGGATTTTATGAGCAGGTTGAGCCTTCCGAGGCCGTGTATGAATCTGCCTTCCGGTGTGGTTTCACCCGCCGACGAAGGCCTGATACGGAGACTCAGGTATATTATCTCCCTTTCCCCCGCAGCGCCGGGTCCCCGTACGCTGATGACAAACCCTGATGCGGGACTGCGGCTCTGACGATGTTTCATGCCCCCTATCGCCTGCAATCTTCCTGAGGCGTCAAGTATAACATCTCGAACGCCGGTGACACACATGCCTGTGCGCGATGCGAACGCCATGATGACAGGAAGCGTACCGGGGAAGACAGCGTTGGATGTTTCCACTCTCTGCGTGTGTGTTGCAAGAAAATTCATGAAGGCCATCGAATTCACGCACCGTTCAATGGAACGAAGTCCGTGCCCCAGATTGCGTTCGGAATGAGCATCCGGGTCGGGCAGGTGACCTGGTGTTTCCAGGGAAATCATGACGTATCGGCGTGCATGCGGGAAGAACGCGTACAGGTTGACAAAGTCCGCCCCGCTGAGAGGGTAGAGGGCCGTATTGCCGCCTGCTTCCCCCGGAAAATGCGCCGACCTCCAGGAGCGGATCGGTACCAGCGATCTTGTTTCAAGCTTTTTCCAGAATAGATCCATGGAGTGCGCATGGTCTTTCCAGGCTTTCGTCGAGACGCTTTTCAACATGCCGGCGCTTCCGTGCCCCGCGGAGCCCGCCATGAATGATGCAATCATGTCAAAACGGTCTTCACTCTGTGCGCCTGTATGCTCTGCCTGAAACAGGAATATCGACAGCAGCAAAAATCCTTTCAGCGCCTGTGTGATCATTGTTTGCACCGATTCGGAATTTCCGTGTCTTAATTATATACAACAACCCGGTTCCGATCAACACATACGACAGGGTTCCACCGCTTCTTACGGTTAAAAACATTTGACACCGGTCCTGATTAATAGCTAAATATGCTATATACGTATCTGAAATGGAGACTCACGCATGAAGAAAATAATCCTTGGAATCAGCTCATCAATCGCGGCATACAAAGCGTGCGATCTCGCAAGGCTTTTTGTAAAGGGTGGATTTTCCGTGTTTCCGCTTGCCACCGAGAACGCGCTCAACCTTGTTTCCCCGCTCGCGCTTGAAACCCTTACCGGTAATCCCGTCTACTGCAAATCATTCGTGCAGGACCGGCGCATGATGGGCCACATCTCCCTCAAGGACGGTGCCTCGCTCATGGTAGTCGCCCCTGCGACCGCCAACATAATCGGAAAGTTCGCAAACGGCATCGCCGACGACCTTCTCAGCACCACGTTCCTTGCCGTTGAATGTCCGGTCCTGATCGCCCCTGCGATGAATCCCAACATGTGGAAACACCCCGCGGTGCGTAAAAACATCTCCACTCTCAGGGAATGGAATGTGAGATTCGTCGAGCCGGAATACGGCGATGTCGCGTGCGGCGATACAGGGTACGGAAGACTCGCTGAAATTGAAAAAATCTACCTGGAGTCCGTCAATGCCATTAAAGAATAGAAAGATCATCGTCACAGGAGGCCCGACAAGGGAGTGGCTCGATCCGGTCAGGTATATATCCAACGCATCCTCCGGGAAAATGGGTGTGGCGATCGCAGACGAGGCGTTCGCCCGGGGCGCTGAAACAGTTTTTATACACGGTCCCATACAGGAAGCCATCCTCGCCGGCAGGGAATACCGCTGCGTATGCATTGAGAGCACCGGCGACCTTCTTGATGCGGTTAAAGCCGAACTTGCCCCCAATGCAGTGCTCATCATGGCCGCGGCGCCGGCCGATTACGCTCCCGAAGAAAAATCCGATATAAAAATCAAAAAGAACTCAGACAAACTCGTCATCAGGCTGAAAAAGAACCCTGACATATTGAAAAATGTCGCCGTCATAAGAAAGAGTAATTTTTCATTATCAACGATGTTTGTGGTAGGATTCGCCGCTGAAACTCACGACATCGAAGCATACGCGCTCAACAAGCTCGAAGAAAAGAATCTCGACCTCATCTGCGTAAACGATGTAAGCAGGGCGGGGGCGGGCTTCAATGTCGATACCAATATTATCACAATCTTCACCCGCAACCGTGAAAGGCTGGAGCTTCCACTGCTTTCCAAGCAGGACGCCGCAGGGCAAATCCTCGATTGTGTTGAAAAAGGCCTTGAAAAGCTGCCGCAAAACTATCTTGCATGAGCAGCGGTTTTCATGTTCTTTTATAATTGACTTTCACCACGGATTAAGTATCATACATCTGTCGGAGCGATTGTCATCACCCGCGCACGTACACAATCCGATCATTCCTGGAATGCGCAGGAGGATTCCATGTGGCACAGAAGCGCTGTTGTCGCCGGCTCCTTTTACCCGTCAAACCCGGCCCGCCTCTCGGCCGATATAGAGCACTACCTTGTATCCGCGGATTTGATCGACATTGGCGGCGATCCGATTGCGCTCATATCACCTCACGCAGGATATATCTACTCGGGCCCTGTGGCGGCGTACTCATACCGCCAGCTTGCGGGAAAGGATATCGATCTGGCAATTGTGATCGCCCCATCGCATCGTGCGCGCTTCAACGGCGCATCGATCATCCCGTCCGGCATTTACGAAACACCGCTGGGCGGAGTAAACATCGACGGGCAGTTGGGAGCACTCCTCGAACAGGAGGACGGCTTCAGTTTCATCAAAGAAGCGCACCAGGCCGAGCACTCGCTAGAAGTTCAGGTTCCGTTTCTCCAGAAAGTGCTGGGCCCCTTTTCGCTTGTCCCGATTATCGTGGGAACCGTTGAAATAGACACCTGTCGGATGCTTGCCCGGAGTCTGGCAAAAAACCTTGAAAAGGAAGGTCGAAAATGGATAATCATCCTTTCCACAGACCTTTCCCATTACTTCCCCTACGGGAAAGCCTGTGAAATCGACAGGGTATTTATAAAGACGCTGCTCGATTTTGACGAAAATGAATTGTACAGCGTCTTATCGCGCAATAATGCGCAGGCCTGCGGCGAAGGGCCTGTGCTCACGGGCATGATTGCCGCCAAAATGCTAGGCGCCAGCGCCGTGAAACTGCTCAAATACGCCAATTCCGGGGATACAGCGGGCGGGAAGGACCAGGTAGTCGGGTACCTTTCAGCAGCCATTGTGAAATAATGGGAGGATTTGTGGAGGAGCTGACACGTGAACAACAGGAAAAGCTGCTCGCGCTGGCGCGAAGCGTAATTTTCGAGAGCCTTCATGGCAGAATACCGCATGCTCCTGATTTCACATCCGACTTTGCCGACGTGATCTTCAGCGAAAAGAGAGGGGCCTTCGTCACGCTTCACAGGAAGGGAAAGCTTCGTGGCTGCATCGGCTACATCATTGGTATGAAAAACATTCCGGACACCGTCGTCGATATGGCGCTCGCATCGGCATTCAAGGACCCGCGCTTCCCCTCGCTCACACTCGACGAGTATAGCGATATCGACATAGAAATATCCGTTCTCACTCCAATTGTACCCGTTCAGGATATTTCAGAAATTCAGGTGGGGATAGACGGGCTTATTATTTCAAACGGGTATCGCTCAGGATTGCTTCTGCCCCAGGTTGCAGTAGAGTACAACTGGGACCTCGCCCAGTTTCTTGAACACACCTGCTACAAGGCCGGCCTGTCCGGTACGGCATGGAAGCAACACGGCGTAAAAATTGAAAAGTTTTCAGCCCAGGTCTTCGGGGAAAAGGAGCTCGGCCTTCCCTGATATCATGACTCCTGGATTAAATCTTTATATCAACAGGATGGATAACACCATGAAACGTTCACTCGCATTGATTGTAGTTGCTTCCCTGATCGTATGCGTATCGTGCAAAAAGAGGGAGAGTTACGAGGAGCCGAACGCCGTTTTGCAGAAATGGGCGAAGTCGATCGAGCAGTTCAATTATTCAGGTTACGCCTCGACCGAAGCCTACCCGAAAAGCGATGCGGTGTTCAGGGAAATGTACAAAGATTATTACATGATGGACGTCATGGCCACCGAGGTTGAACCCGAAAAGCCGGAAAAAGCCGCAAGCGACCAGTCTGGCGAGAAATACCTTCACCGCTCGATACACTTCGAAGGGACAATCGTCAACCGCCAGAGCAGAAAACCGACCGGAGTGATGAGAGGTGAGGCGGTTTTCGTACGTTTTCTTGAAGGGAAGAGAAGAAACGACGGCTGGCTTATCTCCAATCGTATTCTCACACAGGTAGACCGGTAGAATCCGGATCAGCTCCCAAGCGCATCTATCGCAATCTTGGCCGCCCCTAGGGCGGCCGTCCTGTCCTGGTTTTTCACAACCAGGTACTGCACTCCGTCCTTCAATCCCGGAAGCGCTCTCTGCTCAACGATGTTTCTGATGATAGGCAGCATCAGCGGGTGCGCTCGCGAAAGGCCTCCTCCGATAATGACAGCTTCAGGATTGAATATGTTTACCATGTTCGAAACGCCGATGCCAAGGTAAAAAGATATCTCCCTTATGGCTGCTGAGGCGCACTCGTCGCCATTCAGCGCCTCCTCATACACCATTTTTGACGTGAGCGACTCATGGCTCATCCGTTCATGCAGCGCCGAGTCGGTATACTTCTTCAGCAACGACTTTACCGTGCGCACAAGCGCTGTTGCGGAAGCGTACTGTTCAAGACAACCGTAATTTCCGCACTTGCATTTTTTTCCTTTGTAATCTATGGTAGTATGGCCGAATTCCATTGAGCTTCCATGCTGCCCGGTGTACAGCTTGTTTTCTATGACAGCCCCGCCTCCTATACCCGTTCCAAGGGTGATCATGATCCAGTTGCGGAACCTCCGTCCGTTTCCCTGCCACCATTCGCCCATCACGGCCACTGTCGCGTCGTTTTCCAGAAAAACGCGTATTCCAGTTTTCTTTTCCATATTGCGCGCCAGGGGATAATTATTCCATGCCTTTATATTCGGACTGGTTATCACGGTTCCCCTCTTTCCATCAATCGCGCCGGCGGCGCCGATACCAATGGACTGCACACCCTGCTGGGGAGCTGATTTCGTATTTGTCATCTGCATTATGAGAGACAGGAGACATTCGTCTATTGCCTGAGCGGTAGCGGGAGTGAGAGCTTTTTTAAAGGATATGACCGCACCTTCCCTGTTGGTCAGAACAGCTTTAATATTGGTGCCGCCGATATCGATACCGACGTACATACACAGCCTCCCTTTGAAAAGTTCGGTACAATGTACATGCCGGCGGTGACCCGTAAAGCATTTTTAAAATTACGGATCTTTTTTAACACATTTGAATATATTTCTTCTTTATTTGAAAATCGAGTATGCAATCTCGCTGAATTTTACAAGAATTTCGTGAGCTGAAAGGTTTGTAATGGAATGGCTGCCTTCTTCAATTTTTTTCAGATATCCGTGCATTTTTTCCAGCTCCTTCCTGTCGAGCCAGAATGAACCGCACCGTGGGCAGTAATCCATGACGATATCCGAGTATTCCAGGAAATTTACTTTTTTCATTTTTTCTGTTTCACATTCACGGCAAATTATTTCATTGGGACCGGAGACCGGATATCCGCTGTCAACAGAACACAACTCCACATCTCCGCCAGATTCAGGCAACAGCCTGTTGAGCTGGTGCCTGTGAAGCCAGAGTCCTCCGCAGGATTTGCACGCGTCGATTTTTTCGCCCTGAACTGTTTCAGAAACAAGCTCTCTGCGGCACCTTGGGCATTTCATGATAACACCATCCTGTAGGCAGTTCTACATTAAATATAGGTTGTTTGAAACTGACCTGTCAAGAAAAAAGGGCGTGTATAAACAAACAGAGGATTCCCGCAGGGAATCCTCTGTTTTAATTAAAACTGTTTTCTACATTAAGGCTGGATGCTGATGCTGTAGTTTCCGCTTCCCTGTACGGACCACACCTTGATTCTGACCGAGCCGGGAGTATTGGCGCGGCAGCATGTACGTGCGGCTACATCTTCGTTCTTGCATGCTTCACGGCCATCATTGTACACCGCAAAATCAAAATCAACTCCATTCGCGTGGCTGAGGCATACATTCGGATTTGCGCCTTCCTGTCCGCCGAGCGTCAACCAGTCGGTGTCATTGGGACCGGTCATAACACCGTTGAATGAAAGACCCTGAACTGTGTAGTTCGCAGCGTAAACGATCGCGCCTGTTACGGCGATGAGGAAGCACAGCGTGAGACCCATTAATACTTTTCTAGCCATAAACACAATTTCTCCTGTTGAAATTGGATGTTGAGTTACAAGCCGTGGAAGCTCAGCATAGGAAATGTTGTTTGTCAATACATTATATTCATAATGTATTGATTATTTTTTAATACAAATTATCATATATATGTATTAGCGTATATAATATTCTTTTTTATGGACAGCCCGTTCCGGATTTCTCCTGTTTTTCTGATTGAAGATGGATCACTTATACTATCCGTTGAGAAATCACTATACATTATTATCAAAAAGTAAAAAGAAAAGGGCCCTAAACCGGGCCCTTTTTTCCTGACAGATACGAGACTACATCGTTTGATTACGGCTGGATGGTAATACTGTAGTTGCCGCTGCCCTGGTGCGACCATACTTTTACCCTGACCGAACCGGGCGTATTCGCCTGGCAGCAGGTACGTGTGCCAACATCCTCATTCTTGCAAGATTCCGCACCGTCGTTGTACACTGCAAAGTCGAAATCAACACCGTTCGCGTGGCTGAGGCATACTGTAGGTCGGGTTCCTTCCTGTCCGCCGAGGGTCAACCAGTCTGTATCGCCAGGACCGGTCATATACCCATTAAAGGAAAGCCCCTGCACCGTGTAGTTCGCAGCGTACACAATGGCACCAGCCGCAACGATGAGAATACATAAAGAAATTCCCATCCCAATTCTTTTAAGCATGGCTGTTGTTCCTCCTGAAAGTTAATCTTTGTGTTTCAATAGGCAACAAGAAACACATAATAATATCAATTGTCAAATTAATTCACAGGGTAAGACTGTTTTTTTTAATTCGCAATATGTATATCATTACTATTCTAATGCATATTATTATATTAATATCATTTTTCAATCTTCCATATCGGTTCAATTCCGTCATGATTCCTTCAAATTTAAAGGTTGACACGGACAAGGACTTATAAACAGGTTTTCATCATGAGTTCTTTTAAGCGCAATCCGGAATCCTTTTCATCGAGCAATCCGCCCAATTCATATGATATCAGTATCTTTTAACACCTTCTCCGCGAAATTCACGCCGGGAATCGACCGCTTTCTGGAATCATTTTTCAGGGCAAAGGTGCGGCACTCACCGTATGAATTCATTTCAAACGGGTATGAGCATCTCGGTGAATACTGCCTCCGCACAGGGAAGAGAGTCCGCCCGCTGTTGCTGATTCTTGCGCATCAGGGCTATGGAGGCTCCATCCCCGCAGGAGAAATAATCAAGCTCGCGTCCGCTATTGAAATAATGCACTGCTTTCTGCTCATCCAGGACGACATCATTGACAGGTCCGATCTCCGGCGCGGCCGCAAAACACTGCATATGATAACCGGTGAACGCTTCTCCTCTAAAACGACAAACAGCCGGATAGGAAGCGATGTGGCCATCGTGCTCGCCGATGTCCTCTTTGCGAATGCGCTTGAAATCATTTCCAGTGCCCGGATCGATTCCACGCTCAAAAGCCGTTTTATAGCGCTTTTTTCGGAAACATATGAGTACACCGCCTGGGGACAGATGCTCGACAGCATACATTCCATGCCCCGCAGCGCACCTGATTCCACTGCGCCGGACATGATTGGCACCTTCAAAACAGCGTATTACACCATTTATTACCCACTTGCAATGGGTCTTCTGCTGTCCGGCAATTACACCTCACGTGAAGCAGCAAAGCTTAAAAGTTTCGCACTGCCGCTGGGACTTTCTTTCCAGATCAGGGATGACCTTCTCGGAGTATTCGGAGACGAATATGAAACCGGAAAATCATCACTGACCGACCTTGCCGAGGGAAAGCTCACACACCTCATCACCGATACGATCGACAGGTTGACAGGGAAGGACCGGACATTATTTCTTGAAGTGTTCGGAAAAGAGCGCAAAACTGTCAGGGATTTGTATTATCTGAAAAAAGCAATCAGCGAAAGCGGTTGCAGGGAGGAATCGCATGGCAGGATCGCGCTCATGACTGACCGTTCAATGCGCGCGCTCAAGAAGCTCTCCATCGCCGATCCGGAAAAGGCGGTTCTTGAGGACTTTATGAATGGTCTCGCCGGTAATTGATTCCAGTGCAATGAACGCCATGAACAACTGTAATTATATGATTAAAATGATGGGACATAAGATCGCAGCGCCGGTTCTCCTCATTGCGCTTTTTTTAATCATACTGAACCGGGTTCCGCTTGCCGCTCTGAGCGCCGTTGAACCCCTTATATACCCCGCCGGCGAGATCGGGAGAAACAGACCGTTTTTCATCTGGCAGGACATCTACCGCGAGCGGGATGCCGGACTGAACGTCTCGTATCGTCTCACACTCCAGTGCGAACACGATAACGAAATCCGTGTGTACAACTTCGATCCTCTACCTCGCTTCCGAACATTCTACCTGTACGCTTTTCCATCCGAGCTGGCAAACGGTCCGTACTCCTACTCCATTGAGCGAATTGTCGACGGGACATCCTCGGACGCAAGATTTTTTCACGCGAACCGGTATCCTCTTGTCCAGCGGTTTACGGTCAACACCGGAAACGCAAGTCCACTCGACACGCTCGGGGCGGACAATCTCATTCGATACCTTCACACCGAAAAGGAAAACACTCTTTCAAACGGTTATAACGCACTGTTCTTTTCCACCAGCGCCACCGTAACGATGGGCGTCGGGCTGCTCTTCTATAAAGTCTTCCATTTCGGCATTGTCAGCAACATCATCGCGGTCGTGTGCGGAGTAAGCGCCGTTATCGGGTACGGGGCGGCCGGGTATTA
>CAZPZJ010000023.1:0-2947 GCA_964591055.1 uncultured Leptospiraceae bacterium | reverse complement strand
TCATACGGTTATTCCCGGGAGCTGCGCGTGGAATCGCCGGGACAGTTTTCAGTGAAGGGCGGGCTGATCGACATCTTCACTTCATCCTCCGAGAATCCTATCCGGCTCGATTTCTTCGGGGACACGCTGGAATCTATCCGCGAGTTCGATATCAACACCCAGATTTCACACACGCGCCATTCATCCTTCACCATCTATCCCCGCAAAGAGATAATCCTCTCCCGTTCTGAAGCCGAATCCATGCGCCGCGCCATGGAACTGGCCCGCGAGAAAGGCCTTGAAACTCCCCCTGCGGGCGGTGATGAGCAGAATGGGACAATTATCCAGCCCACAGGAATTGAGGACCTCTTTCCTCTGGTGTTACGGCACGATTACATTCCTTCTTTCCTGAAAAACGACGCCCTGGTGGTATTCGCCGAGACCACCGAGCTCATTGCGCAGATGGAAATGCTGAAGAAGACATTCGCCGAGCTGTACAAACGCAAATCCGGCCGCAGCCTGGCCGTGGAGCCGGACATCCTTTTGAACGCGGAGGTTTTTGAACAGACACGCGGCCGGGCCCTTGAGCTCAGGGTGTTTACCGCGAATATCGGGGCGCTCAACTGGCGCTTTCGCGGCATCGCAAATTTTCAGGGCAAGATCAAATCCGTGCGCGAGTCGATTTCCTCCAGGATTGCAGAGGGGTGGCGCGTCGTGGTCACCACCGGCTTCGAGGGACAGGCCCGGCGTCTTTTCGACCTCCTCTCGGAATTCAGCCCATCGCAGGATTTCGAGCGCCTTGATCCCGACCGCACTCTCAACATTCTCATACTCCCGCTCAGGGAGGGTTTTGAGATAGGATCGCTCAAAGTCATGGTGCTCACCGATCACGAGATTTTCGGCAAGACCTACCGCCGGAAGTCCCAGTTTAAAAAGAAGTCATCCCGCGCCCTCGACTCGATCATGGACCTGAAAACCGGTGATTTCGTGGTGCACATCAACCATGGCATCGGGATATTCCGCGGTATGGAGCGAATGTCGGCGGGTGGTGTGGAGCGGGACTTCATGCTCATCGAGTACGCCGAAGGCGACAGGCTGTACGTCTCACTCGACCAGATCACCATGGTGCAGCGCTACATGGGGCTCGAAGGAAAAAATCCCCGCCTGGATTCGCTGGGTAAAAAATCCGCCTGGAACCGCATCAAAGAACGGGTGCAGAAGTCCGTTGAGGACCTCGCCAGGGAGCTCATCGAAATATACGCTGCGCGCCAGGCGCTCAAGGGCTTCCAGTACCCGCCCGACACCCTCTGGCAGGAGGAGTTCGAGGCAAAGTTCGAGTACGAGGAAACGCCCGACCAGATCACTGCGATTGAGGACGTCAAGGACGACATGGAATCGCCGCGCCCCATGGACCGCCTTGTATGCGGAGACGTCGGTTTCGGCAAAACGGAAGTCGCCATCCGTTCGGCGTTCAAGGCGGTGATGGCGGGCAGGCAGGTCGCGGTGCTTGTGCCCACCACCGTGCTTTCAATGCAGCACTTCCATACATTCAGGAAGCGATTCGCCGACTATCCAATCACCATAGAAATGATATCCAGGTTCCGCACCCGATCCGAAGTTCATCAGGTGAAAAAGGATCTTGTTACCGGGAAGGTTGACATCATTATCGGCACTCACGCGCTGCTCGCGAAGGATGTCGATTTCAAAAACCTCGGCCTTCTGATCGTGGACGAGGAACAGCGCTTCGGAGTGAAGCACAAGGAGCAGATTAAAAAGATGAAGGCCCTTGTGGACGTGCTCACACTGTCCGCGACTCCGATTCCGCGCACGCTCCACATGTCCATCGCCGGAATCAGGGACATCTCCATCATCCTCACCCCTCCGGAGAACCGTCAGTCAATCGAGACATACGTGCTTGAGGACAATCCCGACATCATCAGGATGGCCATCCTCAGGGAAATTGAGAGAAACGGCCAGGTGTTCTGCGTCCATAACCGTGTCGAGACCATCGAGTTGCACGCACGAATGCTCCGCGAGCTGGCGCCGGAAGCATCCTTCTGCGTGGCGCACGGGCAGATGCACGAGCATGAGCTCGAAGACATCATGATCGATTTCCTTGAAGGGAAATATGACGTGCTGGTCAGCACCACCATCATCGAATCGGGTCTCGACATGCCCAACGTGAACACGATGATCATCAACCGTGCGGACGCACTGGGGCTCTCGCAGCTTTACCAGCTCAAGGGAAGGGTGGGGCGCTCCGTCATCAAGGCGTACGCGTACCTTTTTTACCCTCCGCACATGCCCCTTACCGAAAACGCACAGAAGCGCCTTCAGGTCGTTGCGGAATACTCCGAGCTCGGCAGCGGCTTCAAGATCGCCATGAAGGACCTTGAAATCCGCGGATCAGGGAACATTCTCGGCCGGGAACAGTCGGGGGACATCATGGACGTCGGTTTTGATCTTTATTCCCAGATGCTTGAGGACGCGGTGCGCTCGCTTAAAGGTGAAAAGCCGCTGCGCTTTTTCAGGACGCCCGTGTTCCTGCGCACTGATGTCTTCATTCCCGAGACCTATATAGTCGACGAACGCCAGAAAATCGAATTTTACAAGAGATTTGAATCCTGTGAAAGCGTTGAAGAGGTTGAAGAGCTTGAAAAGGAGATCAGGGACAGGTTTGGAAAACCTCCCTGTGAAGTAAGGCAGCTTATTGAGCTTGAGAAAATTCGGGCTATCGCCTCAATGCTCGGCATCGATGAAATACTGGAGGAAAAATTTTCGATCAAGATCAGGATCACAGGCCAGTCTCAACTCAAAATGGACAGGCTTCTCGCACAGTTGAAAAAAGACCGGAGACTCTCGCTTGATCCGGGCGACAGGGAAATCCTCTTTTTCAGGCCGTCTGATATCGATGATGCTGAAAAAAAAGCCGGTGAGTTAAAAAAATGGTTGCAACAATTATTATGAA
>CAZPZJ010000022.1:0-28695 GCA_964591055.1 uncultured Leptospiraceae bacterium | reverse complement strand
GCGGATGATCTCGTCGGTCTCCACGGTCCCGGCCTCAAGCAGCGCCATGATTTGAAACTCCAGAGAGCCGGGCGAAAAGACGGCCTGTTCGGGGGACGGTTCGATTTCCGCGGACTCGCTCCGTGCAAGTCCCTGGATCGAGGGGAGGATCTCCCGTATCACGTCGTCCGCGCTGGAAGCCAGCACGGCCCCGGAGCGTATCAGGTTGTGGCAGCCGGCATAGGCGCTCTCGTACGCCCTCCCGGGGCAGGCGAACACCTCGCGGTTCTGCTCCAGGGCGTAGCGTGCGGTGATGAGCGCGCCGCTCTTCTCCCCCGCCTGCACCACCACCGTCGCGCGTGCAAGTCCGCTGATGATGCGGTTGCGCTTCGCGAATCCCCATTTCCCGGCGAAGACGCGCGGAGGGTGTTCGGAGATGAGGCAGGATCCGGGGGAGGCGAGAATCATCCTCTTTAAATCCGAGTTCTGCGACGGGTAGAACATGTCAATCCCCCCCGCAAGCACTCCGATGGTCGCACCGCCGGCGTCAAGCGCTCCCAGGTGCGCCTCGCGGTCGATGCCCGCGGCCAGCCCGCTGACCACCGTGAAGCCCGCCCGCGCGAGTTCGGAGCACATCCGGCGCGCGGCGGCGCGCGCGGGCTGCTCTGCGTTGCGTGTGCCCACGACGGCGACGCATTCTCGCGGGACGGCATCTCCGATCAGGTAGAGCGCCAGCGGCGGGCGCGATATCTCCCTGAGCATTGCCGGGTAGTCCGCGTCCCACAGCGTGAGCGCTCTTGCCCCGAACCTTTCGATGCGATCGAGCACCCGGCCCGCCGCCTCGACGGGATCGGCCGAATACTGTTTCACCATGTGCTCCTGCACGGACAGGGGGCGTGAGCGTTCAAGCTCGCGGTAGAGGCCGGAAGGGGAGACGCCCGCGCGTTCGTGCAGGGCCAGCGTCGCCGGTGCGGCAAGCAGCGAGAGCGCGACGGCGTAGAGCCTCTCGTCGCGCACGGTCATTTTGCGCTTCCGGACCTGCGTTCGGAAATGATGCGCGCGATATTGTCGCCGGCGAGCCTTTTGTATTCCCGCACCATGTCGGATTGAGGGGCGTTCTCGAGGTCGCGGTACAGGCCCTCGAACGTGGCAAGCGACTGTTCGCTTCTGCCCATCTCATAGTAGAACCTGCCCAGCGCGAACCTCCCCCGGTAGTACGAAGGGTGCTGCGTGGAAAGCTCGAACATCGTTTTCAGACCAACTTCGCGGTCTTTCCGGGTGTAGAACTGGAGGATGCCCAGCGCGTAGGCAGCGTCGTTGTAGCCGGGATTGAGCTCAAGCGCTTTCATGTAGAACTGCTCGGCCTGCGCCGCGAGCGCGGGATCGTTGCCGCTTTCGGTCGACTTGTTGGCGTATGCGGCGCCCATTGAGTAAAACACCAGCATGTTTTTGCGCCCGTAGCGCATGGACTCCCCGAGCGCTTCTATCGCGCTGTCCCATTTTTTCTGCTGGAGGTGCTTTTCGCCAAGCCGCTGGTAAAGGATTGAGAGCGTGCGCGGGTCCTTGCCGCGGTGTTTCACCATGTCGGCCTCTCGCGCGATTTTCGATTGTATCTCCTCAATGCTTTCCACGCCGCTCAGCCTGCGGGCCCTGTTAGTCATGATGTCCGAGCAGGAAAAGTCGCCGCACCCGGCAATGAGCGATGCGAGCGCAATCACGGCGGCCGCGATGATGTGTTTCATTTATCCTTCCTCCGGCTTGAGCTTGAATCTCCCTGATCATTAATACGGCCGGAGCGGCGAAGGGGCAAAGATTTTTCCACCCGGCCCGTAATTTTGTGCCGCGTCACCGGCGTCGCGCCGCTACTGCCGGCGGTTGCCTTCCGACCACGCCACCAGCACTCCCGCAAGGAAGCCCGACAGGTGCCCCTCCCATGAGATGGGAAAACGTCCGTAGCTCGGGAAAATCCCCCACAGCGCCCCGCCGTAGAGTACGAGCACGAGTATTGAAAGCAGAATCGTTTTGAAATGTCGCCGGAAAAAACCGATTGTCAGCAGGTAGCCCAGCAGCCCGTAAATCACGCCGCTCGCGCCGATGTGTATGGAGTTGGCCGCGCCGAACACCCAGGGCCCGAGCCCCGAGAGCAGGTAAATAGGAATGAGTATGTAACCTGCTCGCTGTTTTTCAAGTCCCGCGAACAGGAAGCCGAGCACCAGAATTCCCATCGTGTTGGCGGCGCAATGTATGATGCCGTCGTGAATCAGCGGGGCGGCAAGGATTCCCGCGAGCCCGATCAGAGTGCGGGGGCGTATTCCGAGGTATTTAATTGAAGGAATGACGAGCGTCAGCAGCAGCACGAGCCACAGAATTCCGATTATGGCCAGCACGGTCCTGATCGCCTGGCGGTTAGTAAAACGGCCCTTGCCTGATCTCATGAGCACCTCGCTTTTTCCGGCATCTTCTTCCAGGCACAGGAGATGATAAAAAAAGGATATTTGCAAGGAGAAAATGATTGATTGTAATCGGGAAGCCTCTAACCTGGAAGGAGCGATCGGGAGAGGGTTTGGCGATGAGAGCACGAATGACGTTCAGGGAATACCTGGAACAGCGCAAAGGCGATACGGTCATATACATGAACTCAATGTTCGGCGACGAAAAGGAAGGGGAGTTCCTCGGGTTCGCGTACGGCTTCGAGAAGTTCAATGTCTTCAGCGGCAGCAGCCGCTATGTCAACGTCTACGTTCCCCCGACCGAAACAGGCGTCCATCCCTCGATAGACGCCGATCAGCCCTACACCTGGACCGGCAAGGTCAACGAGTTCGCGGCCGAAGCGGCGGTGTGGCACGCGTTCGAGATCACTGCCGACGGGGAGGCCTCAGCCTTCATGCTGAAACACCGTCCCGAAGTGATTTTCGAGTTTGTGCAGTACATGGAGCACCTGTCCGTCCATGTGAAATACGACGGCGCCGAGTGGATTCTGCTCAATGATTAAACCCGTCCGCGCGACGCATCGCGCTTTCCCGCTCCTCGCTGTCGCCTTCGCGGCCGCAGCGCTGATCGCATCTGCTTCACCCTCGCGTGCGGAAGGCGCGGCGACCGGAGTGCTCTGCCTCTTCAGGTCATCCGAAGGCTTCTCCGCCACCGACAATCCCGTCAAACGACACTGCGCGCCGCACCTCGAAAGCTTCGGTTTGCGGCCCCTGTACCACGATATCGACGCGGGGCTTCCGCCCGCCGACACTGCTTCAATTCGCGCCGTGGTGAGCTGGTACCGCGCTCCCTCGATGCGAAGCCGTGATCTCGCACTCTCCTACATTGACTACCTCGGGAAGCTCTCGGCGCAGGGGAGGAAGATTGTGATCATCAACAGCTTCGGCGCCTACGGCTTCATGGAAGGCGACGTGATGAAATGGCTGGACTCAAAAACATACAATGCCCTGTTTGAAAAGCTCGGCTTCCGGCACATGGGCTGTGCCACCACCGACCGCCGGCTGATTTCAATCGCGTACAAAAACAGCGTAATGGTGGAAAAGGAGTCCTCCCAGAGCGCGGCAGCTTCGCGCTTTTACCAGCGCTTCATTCCGCACAATTCTCCTCCCGGATTCAAGTCGTGGCTTGCGCTGAAACGGAAAGGCCGGGATCCCCGCTGCGGCAACCGCCTGGGAGACGGCCGCTCCACGGTGATCTTCACCGGGGATTTCGGCGGTTTCGCGCTGGAGCGCTACGTTGAGCGGGACGGGAAGCTGCTGCTGAACACGGAAGCTTTTCTCCGCCATGCGCTGTTCGGCGAGAGGGGCTTTCAGAAGGTGGCGCTTGTGTCGCGGAGCGCGGAGGGGCGCACCGCCGACAATGCGCGGCGGGCGATGGAATCCGCCGGAATTGCGTACCAGGAAATAGACGCCGCAACCGCGCCCGGCATGGTGAGCCGCGATCTGGACGTCTTCACCGCCGTGCTCGTGGCGGGCTCGCTGGATGATGCGCTCACGGAACTCCTTGCAGGGTATCTCGCAAGGGGCGGGGCCGCCGTGGTGCTTGACGTCGCCGGTTCCTCACCGCGCACGGCTGCGCTGCTCGGCATGGCGCGATCAGGCGGGCAGCGGAGCGGTTTCAACGCCTTTTCGACGGAGCGGGGATTTCTTGTCAATGGCAAGGTTCTTTCACTTCGACTTGAGAATCTCTCCCCCCGGGAGGTGTCGATCGCCGACGGGCGCGTGCTCGCGCGGGCTTCCCGGGATTCGGAATCGATTCCCGCGGCCTGGATGAGGAGAGCGGGGGTGGGGCGAGTTCTGGTGTGGAACGCGGGCGGGCTTGTCGCCGACCGCGCGTTTCGCGGCCTTGCGGTGCAGAGCCTGCACGCCGTTTCGCCCGGGCTGGTGAGCACGGTGGCGAACATCGGGCTTATCGGCCTGGAGTTGCCGGGAAGCATTTTCGCGGGCGATACGGTCCTTTCGGACAGGATGGTGTCCGATCTGCGGGACATACAGCGCCAGTACCGTATCGCACTGACGGGGTTTGCGGCGATCGATGGCGCACAGGGTGTGACGGGCGAACGACTTGCACACTACGCACGCGAGGCGAAATGGGAGATCGGGGCCGACTGCGCCGGCGCTCTCCCCCGCGCCGGGGAAGTATCCGAAAAATGGGCAGCCCTCCGTGGATCCGGCGAACATGCCGCTTCGTGGCTGGTGCGCTGCCCTGTGAGCGCGCCTGAGGCCGCCGCGCTTACCGGCAGCGGCGGCAGGGCCCCCGCGCTGATCATGTCGACCTTCCGCATGGACAAAGGGCGCGGTGCGGAATTCTCGGCGGTTCGGGGCTCGCCGGCTGTATTCCCTTACATGTCTGAGTCGTTTAGCCCCGATGGGTATGGGCAGCTGTGCCTGTTCGACTCGCTTCACTGCATGGGGGCCGCGGGGCACCTCCTGACGCTGGCGGCGGTTGAGCGCGCGCGGGATGGCGACCGGATGACGGCGTGGACTGCGGAACTGGGGCGCTTTACCGCCCTGCTTGACGGGGTATCTGCGGATTTTCCCTGGCTGCGATGGATGAGCGCTTCCACAGCCGCGCGCGAGCTTGCGCGCTACCAGGGCGTTTCTGTGAGCGCGCGCAGGAGCGGAAACGTCATCACTGTGCGGACCCTCCGGGCGGGCGGTGATTATGTGTATTTCAGGACACGCATCGAGCCGGGACGGCGCATCGCGAGGCTTGCCGGGTGCAGGCTGGTCAACATCTACCGCGAAAGCGGGGATTACATCTTCAAGACGGCCTCGCCGGAATGCAGGGTGATCCTGCGCTAGGCGATGGGCCGCCGTGCGGGGAATTGCACCTTCAGTTGACCGGACTTCATGCCGATATTACCCTGTAAAGAGAGAAAGAGGAGTGTACCACGCGAATGTTTCTCACAGCGAGCGCGAAGCGCGCACATCGTTCTCCCTCTGTGTATTTCCTTTCCGCGGGGCTGCTTGTCCTGGCCTTTCTTGCGTGCGTGTGCGGACAGGCCCTTGCACAGGACGACTATCTTTCCCTCTACCGCGACGGCAAGTACGACAAGGCGCTGGAGCAGATCGACAGGCGGTTGACCGCGCTGTACGACAGGAGGGCGGGGGGCAAAGCCGGGGAGCCGCTGCGGCTCGACGTGATGAAGACGGTGGAGTCGGGCAAAAAGCTCCTCAGGGAAGCGTACCGCAACCGGCGCGCCGCCGGGGATTTCATTGAGTCCAACGACGAGCTCTTCGAGCTCCATCTGCACGCCGGCAGGTGCTACTTCAGACAGAAGAAATATCCCGAGTCGCTCAACCACTACAAACAGGCGCTTCGCTTCAGGGTGCTCGAGCAGGAGCGCGATGACGGCGTCTTCTATGAAATGGCGCAGATTTACCTGGGGCAGAAGCGCAGTGAGCCGTACCGGAGAATGCTTGAACAGGCCCACAGCCTCAACCGGAAGAATGTAGAGTATTCACGCGAGCTCGGCATTGCGCTGTCCGGCACGAACGAAAAGAAGAAGGCCATCTACCACCTCGAACGCTTTGTGCAGTCCAGGGAGGATTCGAACACGCCGGAGATTTACCTGGTGCTCGGAAACCTCTACGAGGACATCGGGCGATACCTTGACACGGTGCGGCACTACCGGAGGTTTCTCAAGGACAGGCCGGATGACGCGTACGTCCACTTCGCGCTGGGCTACCTTGCCTACCGGCGGACAGGGAATTTTTCGCTTGCGCGCGAGTCGTTTAAAAAATCGCTTGAGCTGCTTCCCGCGGATGACATACTGCGCCGTTCCCGGGCCAATGAATACCTCGGGGACATGTTCATGAAAGACCTCGAGTTTGACCGCGCGGCCGAGGTCTACCAGACGACTGCGGGCTACCAGGAGCAGATCGTCTCCGACATCAGGAAGAAAATCGAGGACGTTAAAAAGATCAAGGTCGAGATTGACGCGATCCGGGCGAGCGTCGACGCGAAAGACCTCTTCCAGGGGGACATGTTCGCGAAGGTGGAGGAGAAGGGACGCCTCGAGCTTGAAAGCCGCGAGAAGGAGTACATCTACGGCAAGCTCAATGCGGGCAAGGTGCGGTGGAACCTCGCGGAGTCCTACGAGCGCATGGGTGACCTGCCGAAAGCCATCGAGTTCTACCGGAAGGCGATCACGTACAACTACAGGAGCAACGGGGCGCGGGAGCGCATCGTAAAATTACAGTTGAAAATTAACAGGGGTTATTGAAGAATAACTCGGCGGACCGCATGGTTTCGCGCGAACTCACCCGGTTGAAACGAGAGGATTGAATATGTCGGGACATTCGAAATGGTCTACCATCAAGCGGAAAAAAGCGGTCGTCGACGCCAAGCGCGGCGCGCTCTTCACCAAGCTGATACGGGAAATCACCGTGGCGGCGCGGATGGGGGGGGACGACCCCAATTCCAATGCGAGGCTCCGGCTGGCCATGATCAAGGCGCGCGAGAACAACATGCCGGCGGAAAACATGGATCGCGCCATCAAGAAGGGGATGGGGGCGCTTGACGGCGTGACCTACGAGGAAATACGCTACGAAGGGTACGGCGCCGGCGGCGTCGCGGTGATGGTTGACTGCCTCACCGACAACCGCAACAGGACGGCCCCCGAGCTGCGCAAAATATTTTCCAAGAACGGCGGCAACATGGGCGAGGCCGGCAGCGTTTCCTACCTGTTCAACCGCAAGGGAATGATCATCATAGAGAAGGGGCAGAGCACGGAGGACGAGGTGCTGGAGCTCATGCTGGACTTCGACGTCGAGGACGTGAGGACCGAGGACGGCAACATAGTCGTGACCATGCCTCCCGACAATTACAGCAGCGTCTACGAGCTGATCCAGAAGAAAAGCTGGAAAACGGTGCTTGCTGAAATATCGTTCATCCCGCAGACCACGGTTGCGCTCGACGAGCAGAAGGCGGCCCAGTGCATGAGGCTTGTCCAGCAGCTTGAGGACCATGACGACGTGCAGAACGTCTATTCCAACTACGACATCTCCGACGAGGTGATGGAGAAGATCAGCGAGGAATAGTGAGAATTCTGGGGATCGATCCCGGTTACGGAACGCTTGGCTGGGCCGTAATCGAAGACTCGTTCAGCATAGCGGGATGCGGCGCGGTGGAAACCGCGCCGGGTTCGTCAATGGACGAGCGCCTTCTGCACATTCACCGCTCGCTGGCGGAAATCATCGAGCAGTACAAACCTGCCCGCGCCGCCATAGAGAAGCTGTATTTTTCCCGGAACACCACCACCGCCCTCGATGTGGCGAAAGCCATGGGGGTCGCGATGCTGACAATCAGGCTCTACGGGCTGGAGTGCGCCGAATACTCGCCATCCCAGGTCAAGCGCGCAATCACCGGCTACGGAAAGGCCGGCAAGGGACAGATGCGCGACATGATCACAAGGATCCTGCGCGCTCCCGGCATGAAGGGACGTGACGACGTGTTCGATGCGCTCGCCATCGCGGCCTGCCACTGCCTGTGCTCTCCCGGGCCCCGCCCTGCCCGAACATCGCGCGATGAAACGCGCCTGGAGCTGACATGATCGCGAAACTCACCGGAACGATTGACGATCTCAAGCCGACAGGCATTGTGCTGTGCGTGGCGGGGGTCGGATACGAGCTTTCTATTCCCTTCAGCACGTATGAGCAGATCAAGGGACGCTGCGGAGTCAGCCTTCACGTGCACACCTACCATCGGGAGGACTCGCTGCGGCTTTTCGGGTTTTACTCCGCCGAGGAGAAAAACATCTTCACCATGCTCATCGGCATCAGCGGCGTGGGCCCCACCATGGCGCTTTCGATCCTCTCCGGCATCACGCCCGGCGAGCTTTTAAACGCGGTCAGGAGCGAAAATCCCGCGGTGCTGGTGAAGATACCCGGCATAGGGAAGAGCAAGGCCGAAAAGCTCGTCTTCGAGCTCAAGCGTAAAATAAAAAAGCTCGAGGATCTCGTGCTTGAAGTCACCGATGCCGGTTCACTGCGTACGGACGCCGTTGAAGCCCTCATGTCGCTGGGCTTTGACGAGCGGAAATCCGCCGCGGCGGTCGACGCGGTCATTGCGAACAACCCCGGTATTTCCATAGAATCGCTGGTTAAAACCTCCCTCCGGCAGCTTTCAGCGTAAGCGGCCCGCGCCGGCTGCGCGCAGGAATGCGGCATCCACGTATTTGCTCAATTTGTGATATCTATATTTGTAGAGAAAGGCCTTCATTTTTTGTCAAAAAAAAATTCTTAATTCATAAAATTATATTGAAATTTCTTAATATAAATAATTATATTAAAATAAAGGGGAGAAAAATCCGTCTGAATATGTGCAATTATTGAAGGACGGTCCGCGGGGCTGGCGGACGCTTATTTCGTGATCCGAGGTGAGTATGAAAATTGAGATTACCATTCTTGGCCTCCTGATGGAGGGAAATCTCTACGGTTATGAAATAAAAAAGAAGATCGTGGAGCGACTCAAGGATTATGTGGACATCAAGTTCGGCTCGATCTATTACGCGATCAAGAAGGCCGTCGATAACGACTGGGTGGAGCGCGTGGGAACCGAAAAGGACGGAGGCAATCCCGAGCGGTACATCTATGAAATAAAACCTTCGGGGCGAAAGCACTACCGCAAGCTCCTCAAGCAGTACTTCGAGCACAACATGATCCACTTCGATATCGATATTGTGCTGATGTTCCTCAACACCCTCACCGCCGACCAGAAGGACCAGTTTATCGAGGACAGGACAGAAGCGGTCAAGCAGAAGCTGGTTGAGATGAAGGAGAAAATAGCGGATGCGCTCAAGGAGTCAGATGAGCAGTCGCAGATACACCTGTATTCATACCTGGAAAACCACCTCAAGGCGGAAATGAACTGGCTCAAGGCGCTGAAGAAGGGCGGCTATATGGGCGATTCCGACTGAGCCCGTTCAGCCGAGCGATTCGACGAGGTCGTCGAGGAATTCCGCGGGTTTGGAGTTTACCGCGGAGCGTACCTCCTTCTTCAGTGAGGCCAGTTCGCTGAACGCGTGCTGAAGTTCGCGCTTCTTCTTCTCCCTCTTTTCCTCGTCGCCGTGGATCTCCATTTCGATCAGCATCCTGTTGACGGCGTGGATTTTTTCCACGTTGAAGTAGTGCTTTCTTGCGAGGGAGGATGCGATCTGGCGGAAGAGGTCCGGCTGCGAGCGGGAAATCTCCGGCAGCTCGCTTTTCCGGATGACGGTCAGCACCACGTTATTGCCGGCCCGGAGGGTGGCGGTGCGCTTTTCACCCAGAAGCAGCGCCATCTCCCCGATGACGGTGCCCCCGTCGGCGATGGACGTGACCCTGTTTCCGCTGATAAGCACGTCGATGGATCCCGACTGCAGGATGTACATCTCGCTTCCCTCGCTTCCCTCGTCGCAGATGAGGGCTCCTTTCGGAAACTCCACCATCCTGCTTTCCAGCTCCTTGCCGGTGACGATCTTTGTGGGCTCGGAGGTGCGCTCGAAGGTCTCGCCGCGCTTGTAGGTGAGGCTCGCCTCGAACTTCTTCACGATGTCCCTGAGCCAGGGAAGGCGGCGCTTGTCGAACTCGTCGCGGAGGCGCGCCACGATCCGGTAGTATTCGGAGGAAATTTCACGCGAGCGTCGGTCGTCTCCGTCGAGCGCGGACAGGTTTTTGTTGATGATGCTGTTGGTCAGCAGCACCTGTTTTGCGAGCACCATCGAAAGGTTCATCATGAACGAATGCGAGTCGAGGGACTGTGCGAGCTTTTCGCGTGAAATTTTTCTGACTGTCGATGATGCGTCCGCGACGGCGGTCTCGACGCGGTTTGTCTCCATGCCGCCAATTTCGTTGAGGATGAGCTCGGAGGCGCCGACAATCAGGTTTTTCCCCCTGATGACGTATTTGTCGACTTCAGTGACAAAGATGAAGACATTGCCTTCAGCCAGAAGAAACGCCGTGTCCGCGCCGCCACCCGCCTGGTAGAGCTTGATGTATGATCCTGTCGTCATGAATGGTGTCTTTGGTTTATTTTCATCGATCTTCGGGCGCGCCGGGGCCCTTCCCCATACAGTGACAATATCGGGCGCGGGGTGACAAAATATCAACAGGTTTTCTCATCGGGAGGGAGAGCCCTTCACGGTTTCGCCTGACCCCTGAAACGCTTTCGAGACCATCGAGTAGTCGGCCGCAGCGTTCCAGAAAGTGTATCCGCTTGCGCCGCTTTCCGAGGCGGCGCGCGTCTGATCGCGCAGGTAGCCCGGCCCCCACGTCGGGGAAAGCAAATTGAAAGCCTGAAGGTACGGCCTGATGAGCGCCGCGTCGCTGTTGAGGACGCGGGACCGCGCCGAGCTCTGGTGCACGAGGTGGTACGGCTTGCGGTCGCGGGGCACCGCACGGGCGAACTTTGAGCCGAAATGGGACGGGTACACCATGGGGCAGATCACGTCGACCGATTCCGAGAACGCCTCGATGTCCTGCCCTATCAGGTTGCCGAACCGGTACCAGCCGGTGAAGCCGTAGAGGTCCACGGAGATCGGGACCTGAAGGGCGCGGCGCGCCGAGCGCAGGAAATCGGTGAGCACTTCGGACTTGAACATGTCCGCTTCCTCCCTGAAGCGGTAGGCGCAGAGGTGGACGGGGCCGTCGGAGGGAAAGCGGATATAGTCGAACTGAATTTCGTCGAAGCCGTGCGCGGCGGCGGCCCGGGCGATGTTGATCACGTACTGGCGGACGAACGATGAGTGCGGATCCACCCAGTATTCACCCTCGCTGCCGCGCCAGGGTGCGTTGGCCGCGCGGTTCCAGATGGCGTACCTTCCCCCGTATGCGTGGAAGAGGTATCTGTCCTTGAACGCGACGATGCGCGCAATCGCGTAGATGTTGTTCCGCTTCAGGGTGTCGATCACCGCGCGGACATCGAGGGTGGTTTTAACCGCCCCGATCTCCCTGGCGATCGGGCTTTCGACCGGTATGTGCACCGCGCCGAAGTCGTCCTTGACATCTATGACGATCGCGTTGTGGCCGGTCGCCCTGATTGTCTGCACAAGGCGGGCGAGGTTCCTGCGCACCGAATAAGCGCCCGCGTAAAGCGCCCTTCTGTCGCGGGCGACGCTTTCGGAGCGCACGGGCGTGGCGCTCCCGTACCGGCAGAAAAGCGGCGGCATGGATTCCGGCCCCCCTGTCACCAGCATGCAGCTTCCATCACGGGCGTGGCGGGCGACGATTCCGTTGAAGGCCCAGGGCTCCCAGCGCAGCGACGCGAGGTCAGCCTTGAAGACGCCGCGCGATGAGGACACGAACACGGTTTCGCCCTGCACGGCGATGTCGTGGATAAAGACAAACCGGTCGCTTTCAGGAAAGTGAAGGTCCGTCCACGCGCGCGCGCCGGGGGCGAGGCGGAATATTTTGCCGGTGAAGTTGAAGCCGGCGAAAAGCCCTTTCGCCCGGGAGTGGCGCAGCGCGCCCGTCTCCTCGATAAAGCTCAGCGTGTCGGAGTACGGTTCTGCCGGCAGCCCTGCGCCGGCGGCCGAGAAGGCGCCCGCGCCGCGCTTCACGAAGACGCCCCCGAACGATGTTCCCGCCGCAACCTCGCCCGCGTTCATGGAAAGGGCGGTGAGGTAGTGCTTGGACTGGATGCCCCTCATGGCGGGCCGCCAGGACGCTCCCCCGTCGTCCGACAGGTGCAGCGCGTGCTTTGCGGCGGCAGCGAGCCGCAGCGGATTTTCGGGATCGGCGGCGAATGCGGTGATTTTGCGGTATCTCCCGGTGGCGGCGGCGAGGGGGCGCTCCAGCAATTCACGCGCGCCCAGCGCTTCCCAGCGCGCGCCGTCCTTCGCCCTCCGGAACAGCCCCGATGACGCGGTGGTGAGGTAGAGCGTTCCTTGCCCGTCGGCAAAGATTTTCAGCGGCCTGATGTTCGCCGGAAGGCCCTGCCCGAAATCGCGCCAGGATGCCCCCCCGTCGGTGGAGCGGCGCACCTCTCCCCGGCCGGATGCGCTGATCAGCTCAAGACGTGGACCGTCAGCGGAAACGGGACCGCATGCGAAGGGATTTGCGGCGGAGGCGATCGCCGCGATCAACAGCAGCGCGCTAAGGATATTTTTCATCGAACATGTCTTTGCTGAGAATGACATAGCTGTATCCCTGTTCGGTGAGGAAGAGCTGCCTGTTGTGGGCGAATTTTTCCTCCACGGAATGCGACGAGATGACATTGTAAAAATAGGCGCGGTTTTCGCCCGCCTTGGGACGGAGGATGCGGCCCAGGCGCTGCGCTTCCTCCTGCCGCGAGCCGAAGGTGCCGGACACCTGGATTGCGACGTTGGCGTCGGGGAGGTCCACGGAGAAATTGGCCACCTTGGACACTACGAGCGTGGATATCTCGCCCCGCTTGAAGCGCGAGTACATCGATTCCCGCTCCGAAACCGGAGTGGAGCCGGTGATGATGGGGAAGTTGAATTTCCGCGCTATCTCCCTGAGCTGGGCGAGATACTGCCCTATGATCAGGATGTTTGCGCCGCGGTGATGGTTGACCATGCGGATGACGATGTCGATCTTGTCCTCGTTCTCCGAGGCGATGCGGAACTTCTCGCGGTCGCCGGCGACGGAGTACGGGGCGCGAAGGCTTTCGGGAAGCGGAATGCGGATTTCGGTGCAGAGCGCCTCGGCGATCCACGACGACTTTTCAAGCAGCTTCCACGGCATATCGAACTTCTTGGGGCCGATCAGGCTGAACACGTCGGTTTCAAGGCCGTCCTCCCGGATGAGCGTTGCGGTCAGCCCGAGGCGGCGCTTCGACTGAATCTCGGACGTCATGCGGAAGACGGGCGCCGGAAGGAGGTGCACCTCGTCGTAGATGATCAGCCCCCAGTTCCTCGACATGAACAGATTGAAATGCACAAACTCGTCGCTCTTCCTCCGCCGGTAGGTGAGGATGTTGTAGGTCGCGATCGTGATGGAACGGATGTCCTTCCTTTCACCGGAATACTCGCCGATCATGTCGGGATCCACCGTGGTTTTGTCAAGCAGCTCCTCGCGCCACTGCCGCAGCGCCACCGTGTTGGTCACCAGGATGAGCGTCTGGGTCTTGAGAAGGTTCATGACGCCGATGCCGACGATCGTCTTGCCCGCGCCGCACGGAAGCACGATGACGCCGCTTCCTCCCTCGAGCGCGCCTCCGCGGTAGAATGCGCCGATGGCGCTTTCCTGGTAGTCCCGCACGATGAAGGGAAGGTCCCGCGGAGTTCTCTCCTTGAGCTCGATCGGGCAGGGATCGCCCTCGTCGTAACCGGCCAGATCCTCGACGGGAAATCCCATCCGGATGAGCGACTGCTTGATGTGGCCGCGGAAGTGCCCCCTGACCAGAAGGCTGACCGGGTCGATGCGGGATTCGATGAAGGGCTGCACCTTCTTGTCGGAGTAAATCTCGGACAGGATCAGCGGATCGGACGACCTGAGCACCAGGCGGTCCTGTTCCCTGACGAGCCTGAGGATGCCGTAGCGGCCCATCTGTTCGCGGATGGTTACCGACACGATCTCGGGGATGTCGTAGCGCGAGTAGCGCTTCAGCGCGTCCATGATCCCTTTCTGGCCCATGCCGGTCGAGGCGGCGTTCCAGAGCGAGAGCGCCGATATGCGGTAGGTGTGGATGTGCTCGGGACTTTTCTCAAGCTCGGCGAAATGCGAAATCGCGTCGCGGGCTTCTTCGAACAGGGGATTGTTCACTTCGAGAAGAAGGGTGTTGTCGCTCTGTACGATCAGCGGATTGGTCATTACGCGGTTTTCATCCTGCGGACCTGGCGCTCGAGCCGCCTCAGCTCGGAGTGAATCCTCAGCCTGTAAAGCGGTTTCAGCGGCAACGAGCGGAGAAAGCCGATGGGGCCAAGCCTGAATTTAACGCGAAGCTCCATGTCGAGCACTGTGTCAACGCCGGCCTCCCTGATGGCGTATGTGCAGAGGTATTCCCTGAAATCGCCGCTGATCTGCTTGAGCTCGGCGTAATTGTCGGGCCTTGTAGAGTACTTCAGCCTCGCGTTCATGTTCATCACGAGATTGGGAATGACGGCGTCCGCGATCTGGAGCCCCGGCTCGCTTCGCGCTACGGTGAAGCGGGAAAGGCTCTTTTTCACCCGGGCAAGCCGGTCGATCGAATCGATCAGGGAGAAGAGCTCAGCGACCGTGCAGTTGAATGTTTTTGTGACATTAATATGTATCATTGGCGTATTATCCGGTCACGCGCCGCTATGTCGTCCCCGCGGCTCATGACTGCATGAAGGAAGAAGTCTCTACAATAATGGAAATTTTTCAAGTATTATTTTCGTCCCGTGCGTTTTCTGGCATGGCGTGAAACGCGTGCGGCCCAAGATATTATTAATTTTTAAAAATATCATTGACCATAACACATATTTTAATTTGTTGTTACTATTGATGGCATAATTTCATAATTGCACATGCCATTAGTTGTTTTAATAATCGTTGAGTTATTATAAATCAGTCTGCAGGGAGGTTGTTTTCATGAAAGTGCGTTTTATAGGATTTATTGTGCTGCTGTGTGCGTGTGCGCTTCCTCTTGCGGCGCAACCCTTGACGGAGGTGCGTGAGAGTGCGGGGGGGACCGCGAAGGCTGACGATGTGACCGGCAACGGCGCGGTTGTCGACATTGGCGAAATTATCGTGACCGCCACCAGGACTCCGCGCAAAGCGGGTACGGTGCCGGCGAGCGTCAGCGTGATCGGGAAAGAGGACATTCGGCTGATGCCGGCGCAGTACATGGATGAGGTGATATCACATACTACCGGTGTGTACACCCGGCGGTCGAAGATGCAGGACACCACCACAAGGATAGGCATGCGTGGCCTGTCGGGAGGGACCTACTGCCTTGTGATGGTGGACGGCCAGCCGCTCAACGACGCCTACGACAACGACGTTCAGTGGCCGCACCTCTCGAAAGACGCCGTCGAGCGTGTGGAGGTTGTGCGGGGGCCCTTTTCAAGCCTGTACGGCCAGAACGCCATGGGCGGGGTGGTCAACGTCATCACCAGCGCGCCGAAGGAGCGGGAGCTGGCAGGGCGTGTCGGCTATGGCACCTATAACACGATGACGGCGCACGCGCACTACGACGACCTGTACCAGGTGGGCGCGTCCTGGCTTGATTCCATCGGCATCTCCGTGAGCGGGGACGTCAAGAAGTCGGATGGCTACCGCAACCAGTACTATGTGACGTCGTTCAGCTCCGGAGCGGGAACAGTTCCGGTTACGGGCTGGGAGAAAACGACTGGCACTACCGGCAACACCAGCTACCTCCTGGGCGACATGGGGGAAAACACCTGGGAGCAGAGTCGCGCGGGAGCGAAGGTGTATCTGAATTTTACTCATGACACCAGCCTTGTACTCACTTACGGCTTTTCACGCTATGCCTATGACTATGAGGATGCGCGCAGCTATCTGAGCGACGCGTCCGGCAATCCCGTCACCAGTGGTAAGGTTCAGATCGATGACGGCGGGAGCTCTTATAATAAGACCATTTCTGAATACTCGTTTACCGCGGGGCCGGGTGAAAACACCCGCCACATGAGCTACGCGAAGTTTTCCACCAAATTCGGAGAGGCGCTCTTCATGGCGAGCGCCGGCTACAACAGGGGGGACAGCTGGTACATGACTCCTTCCTCGGGAGGTACGCTTGACGGCGGTAAGGGATCGAAGAGTAGCACCAATCCCAAGGAGACGCTCTTCCTTGACACCCAGCTTGACATTCCTTTCACCATCCCGATGCTCACAAAAAGCTGGATTACTGTGGGCGCGTCGCACCGGCAGGACCACGCGGAAGCTGATCAGTGGTATGTTTCCGACTGGAGCGATCAGGACAGTTCCAGGATCGTACAGGTGCAGGAAATGAGCGGCCGGCAGCGCCTGGAGGCTGCCTATGCGCAGCTTGAGCTGGGGCTTCACAGGACGCTCAAGGTGTACGGCGGCGTGCGCTACGATTACTGGAGAAATTACGATGGATCAAGCATCTACAACACCGTAAGCACCACGACATATGCGATAACCGGAACCACGGGCGAGATAGATTACGAAAACACCACCGCTTCCCAGGTATCGCCAAGGGCAAGCATCGTGTACACGCCGGGGTTCGCAATCGGCGACATCTGGATGTTCCGGAGTGTGTGGGCGTCGTATGGCCGCGGCTTTAACGCGCCGAGTATTTACCGGCTGTACAGAACATGGACGTATGGTACGACCACGTACAGGGGCAATCCCGACCTCGATCCCGAGCGCTGCGACTCCTGGGAGGTGGGTGTTGAACAGATGTTCGCAGCCAACCACATACGGCTGGCCGCAACCTATTTCGAAAGTAAAATCGATAATCTTGTGTATTACATGCAGATCGACTCTGCCACAAAACAGTATCAGAATGCCGGCGAAGGGAAAGTCCGGGGTGTTGAACTCGAGGCCAGGGCCCGGATTTTCATGTTTGAGCTCTTCGGCAATTACACGCGTCAGGACACCGAGATCACTGAAAACGAAGCCGATTCATCAATCGAAGGGATGCGTTTCCAGTTTGTTCCGCTCAACATGTACAACCTCGGCCTCTATGCGCGCTTTCATTATTTTGCGGGGAGCGTGAGCTGGCGTTCAGTGGGGAAGGTGTATTCAAGTGATAAAAATACTGATACGGCCGAGGGTGTCTATGGCGCCTATGACCCGGTGCGCCTGCTTGACGCCAGGATCAACGTGTATCCCTGCGAGTGGTGCACCGTGAGCCTGTCGTGTAATAATATTCTTGACCGTGAATACTATGTCAGCTACAAGGCGCAGGGAAGGACATTCAACTTTGAAGTGGAGATGAGGATCTGACCCCGCTCCTGAAGATACTGCCCGTGAAAACACTGTGGTGTTTCCTGTGTATTCTGCTGTCCGCCGCGACTGCCGGCTGCCCCTCGCGGGGAGACCGGCAGGAGGCGGGCAATTATGCATACACCGATAAAATGGGAAGGACTGTACATGTGACGGCGCCGGTACGCCGCGCGGTGGTGCTGAACACGTATGAGCTTGTTTCCACGCTGGACGCGTGGAGTTCTGTGGCCGCCGTGGGCAAATGGGCCTGCAACAGCGACCTGGTGCTGGCTACCTTCCCCGGGGTGCGCACTCTCCCGGTCGTGGGCGTCGGCACCGACGTGAACATGGAATCGCTCGTGCGCCAGAGCCCGGATGTTGTGCTCACATGGTCGTTTCGGCCGGAGCTGGTGCGCTTCATGGAAAAGAACGGCCTTTCAGTGATCGCGGTCTATCCGGACAGCATATCTGAGCTTTACGATGTGTTGCGCATGCACGGAAAGCTCTTCGGCCGGGAGGAGCGGGCGGAGAGGGCGGTTGCCGCCATGGAGCGCGTTTTTTCAATGATACGGGATCGCGCAGAGAGGGCGCCATCATCCGAAAAGGTGAAAGCGCTCTGGGTGGGATCGCGCCCCAACACGGTCGCGGGGGGGACGGGTCTTTCCAACGAGATGATCAGCCTGATCGGCGCCTTGAATCCCGCAGAGGGACTGAGGGCGCGCAATGCCGACGTGTCGATGGAAACAATAATCAGCTGGAACCCGGACCTGATCTTCATCTGGGGAAACGCGCCATACAGCGTGTCCGATATCCTTGCAAAGCCGGCGCTGCGGGGCGTCGCGGCCGTGCGCAACAGGCGCGTGTACAAGGCCCCGGCATGGTCTACCTGGTCGCCGCGCCTCGCCCCCGTGGCGCTGTGGATGGCGATGAAGGCCTATCCCGGGCTCTACCGGGACATTTCTTTCGATGACGTCGCGGACAGGTTCTTTCGCGAGGTGTTCGGTATCCCCTACGGGAAGGTGCGTCCCGTTGAAGAATAAACGGATTCTTTATATCATTGTCCTCGTATCGCCTCTGGCCGCCGCAGCGCTTTCGCTTTTTACGGGCGCGTACGCTCTGCCGCCTCTGAAGGTGGTTGAGGTGCTCATATCGGCGTTTTCGCCCTCTGAATGTCGGGGTATGCTTTCCGAAAGTGCGGTGCTTTTCGACATCAGGCTCCCGCGCATCCTGCTTGCGGGAATTGTGGGCGCGTCGCTTTCGCTGTCGGGCATGACGCTGCAGGGGATTTTCCGCAACCCCCTGGTTGACCCGTTCATTCTTGGCATTTCCGCAGGTTCTGCATTCGGGTGTGCGCTGTGCATAGGGTTTTTCCCCGCCGTTCCGGTGCAGGTGGCCTCTCTGGCGTTCGGTGTCGCCGCAGTGGTCATGGCGTACCTTGTGGCCGCTGCAGGTGGCAGGATGACAGGCCTTTCGCTTGTGCTGTCCGGAGTCATTGTATCGGCGTTTTTTTCGGCCCTTGTCTCAATCATCAAATTCATTGTTGACCCATACCGCCTGCAGAGTATTGTGTTCTGGCTTATGGGAAGTTTCGCGCTGGCCGACTGGAGGGGGGTGATGATCGCTGCGGCAGGGGTCGGCTTGCCCGCGGTTCCGCTCTGCATGATGCGGTGGCGGCTCAACGTGCTCAGCATGGGCGACGACGAGGCGCGCTCGCTGGGTGTTGATGTGAGGCGGGACCGGGTCATCTTCATCGCCCTGTCGACCATCGCGGTCAGTGTCGGTGTTTCGCTCTCGGGCATAATCGGCTGGATAGGGCTTATCGTGCCGCACCTCCTCCGCATGATGATCGGCCCGGACCACCGCCCGCTGGTTTCGCTGAGCATCGCCGGGGGGGCGGCGTTCATGATTATCGCCGACACCATCGCGCGCAATGTCTCTTCGTACGACATCCCCATCGGCGTTGTGACGGCGCTTCTGGGCGCTCCGTTTTTCATGTGCCTGATGACGCGGGGGGCGAGGAGTTTCGAGGGATGATCACGATCAGCGGCGTTTCCTTCAGGCATCCGGGCTCCGGCAGGGACGTCCTTTCCGGAGTTTCGATGTCGGCCGTCGAGGGGAAGGTCACGTCCATCCTCGGGCCAAACGGATCGGGCAAGACCACGCTGCTCAACTGTGTGAGCGGACTGTGGCGGCCGCGCGTCGGAACGATTACCTGCGGCGGGAGCGATCTGACGGCCATGAGCGCGAAACCCAGGGCGAAGATGGTCGCGGTGGTTCCCCAGGACCACGTGCCTCCGTTCGCCTACAGCGTGTTTGACGTGGCGCTCATGGGCAGGGCGGCGCATGTGTCCGCACTGTCGGCGCCCTCAAGGCGGGACGAGGAGCTGACGGAGGCGGCGATACGAAGGGCCGGCATTGAACACCTGAAGCGGCGTCCCTACACGAAAATAAGCGGTGGGGAGCGGCAGCTTGTGCTCATCGCGCGAGCGCTGGTCCAGGACGCGCCGGTGCTGATCCTGGACGAGCCGACATCGCACCTCGATTACCGCAACCAGTTGCACATACTTGATGTGGTCCGCCGGATCGCGCTGGAGAAATCACTCACGGTGATCATGACGCTTCACGATCCCAACCTGGCGCTTGTGTATTCCGATTACACGGTGCTCATGAAGGATGGTCGCGTCCTCGACGCCGGGGAGCCGCGCGAGGTCATCCACGAACGCAACCTGAGTGAGCTGTACGACACTGCGGTTTCGGTGTTTGACGTGAACGGGCTGAAAATAGTGTATCCCGGGGTGAGACCGTGATCAGCGTGCAAAACCTGACAAAACGCTATGGGGAGGTGCGGGCGCTTGACGGCGTGTCGTTCGACATCGCGCCCGGCGAGGTGTTCGGTCTTCTGGGGCCGAACGGCGCCGGGAAGACCACCACGATAAAAATCCTCACCACGCTGTCGAAACCAGATTCGGGCGGCTGCACAATGGACGGGATCGACGTGGTTTCAACGCCGGGGCGCGTCAAGCCGCTCTTCGGGGTGGTGCCGCAGGAGAACAACCTCGATCGCGAGCTGACGGCGGCGGAAAACCTGCTCATCTACGGGATGCTTCACCGCGTGAAAAACCTTCGCGATGAAATTGACCGGGCGCTCGAGATGGTGGGTCTTTCCGAAAGGAGGGATTCGCGGGTGATCACTTTTTCCGGCGGCATGCAGCGGCGGCTGCTTCTTGCCAGGGCGCTCATGGCGAACCCGCGCGTGCTCTTCCTGGACGAGCCTACCATCGGGCTTGATCCGCAGATACGCAGGCAGATATGGGACGTCATTCGGGCAAGCAGGTTTAACGGGAGGACGGTGGTGCTTACCACGCATTACATCGAGGAGGCGGAAGCGCTCTGCGACCGGGTGGGGATACTTTCCAGGGGGAAGATGCTCGCGCTCGGCTCGCCGAAAAGCCTTCGCAGGGGAATCGGCTCGCATGTCGTCGAGTACATAGATGGAGGAGGAAAGCTGGTGCAGCACCTGTGCCCTACCAGGGCGAAAGGGCTGGCGATGGCGCGTGAAATGTCAGGCAGCGTCACGGTGCGCCGCTCAAACCTTGAGGACGTGTTTGTCAGGCTGACAGGGGAGAGGATTGAATGACGGGAGGATGGTACGCGATCTTTCTGCGCGAGATGCTTCTTTTTAAAAAGAAGTTTGTGCGGCTTGGGTATCTCTTTTCAGCCATGATGATGCCGCTGGTGTACCTCGCCGCGTTCGGCCTGGGGCTGGGCAGGAGCGTGGCGCTTGAGAGCGGATCGTACCTTGACTTTCTCCTCCCCGGGCTTGTGGCAATGAGCTCCATGAACAACTCGTACAACTGGGTGGCGAGCGCGCTCAACCTCAACCGGGTGTACTATAAGACCTTCCAGGTGTTCGTGCAGGCGCCGGTGTCCCCATCCGCAATCCTTGCGGGCGAGATACTCGCCGGGATGGCCAAGGGGCTTTTCGCCTCGCTTCTCATCATCGTTGTCGGGGCGCTCGCGTCGGGTATGGGTTTCTTTTCGCTCCCGTTCGTCTGCGCGGTGCTGGTCAACTGCTTTCTCTTCGCGAGCCTGGGCGTGATCACAGGCATGATCACGAAGTACCACGAGGACACCGCCACCTACAGCAACTTCTTCATCATGCCCATGGCGTTTTTCAGCGGCACGTTCTTTCCCGTTTCATCGATGCCGTGGTACCTGCAATGGTTCATTAAAATTCTGCCCCTCACCCACACGAATGTCCTGATACGGAAAGCGTCGCTCGATATGGAGGGGATCGTCTCGCTGGGCGTTCTTCTCGCCTATTCGGCCGTGTTTTTTGCGATAGGAGCAAGGATCATACATGAGTACTCCGAATGACGGGGGCCGGGAATGAAAATAGCGACAATCATGTGGTCGACCTATATGCCGCTCATGAAATCCGCCGCAGACGAAAGCGGCTGCGAGATCACAATGTGGACGGTCAGGCAGCTCAATGCCGACCCCGCGCGGGTGAAAGCGGCCTGCGAGTCGATGAGAGACGCCGACGTTGCGCTCCTCTACCGCACTGGCGACGCGTTCTGGGAGGACATAGATGCCGCCCTGCCGGCGCTGCCACCATCGGTGAAGGTTATAGTGACGGGCGCCGACCCGTCGTACTGGACGCGCTCTTCCGTCGAGCCGGGGATCGCCGGCGAAGCGTACCGCTATCTTCTGTACAACGGGAAGGATAATTTTACAAACCTCATCCGCTTCCTGCTCGATCGTTTTTCTGGAGAAAGGACCGCATTCGGGGAGCCGTCGCCTGTCCCCTGGCAGGGGATCTTTCATCCCTCGCTCGAAAAAGTGTTTTTTTCGACGGATGATTATCTGCGGGAATACAGGAGGCGGTTCGATGAAGATCCGCGCACGCTCGTCGGGGTGCTCTTCCCCCGCACCAACTGGATAACCGGCAATCTTGATGTTGAGAAAAACCTGATTGCCGCCCTTGAACGCCGCGGGCTTGGCGTGATCCCCGCGTTCTGCTATTCGCTGAAAGACGGCAACATCGGAAATATGGGCGGGGCTGAAGTGGTTGAGGAGTTCTTCTGCCGCGGCGGAAGGCCGCTCGTCGTCGGCATCGTGCGCCTGTCGAGCTTTTACCTCGGGAAATCGCGCGGCAGCGCCGGCGCTTCGGAATCGTCGACGGGCGCGGAGCTTATGAAAAGGCTGAATATTCCGATTTTTAATCCCGTCATCTCGTATTATAAAAACCATGAGGAGTGGCTCGACGATTCCCGGGGGCTTGGATCGCAGATCGCCTGGAGCGTCGCCATGCCCGAATTCGAGGGCGTGATCGAGCCCGTCATCGCCGGAGTGACGGCCAACGCCGAATCGCCTGCGGACGAGCACTATGAGGCGTTGCCGGGACGCATCGGGAAGATCGCGCGGCGCGTGGAGCGCTGGATCGATCTGGCGCGCACCCCGAATTCAGAAAAGAAAATCGTAATAATGCTTCATAACAATCCCTGCGGGTCAGTCGAGGGCACCGTCGGCAGCGCAACGCACCTTGACGCCCTCGACAGCGCCGCCGACATCCTGAAGCGCCTTGAAAGCGAGGGCTACCGCGTCGTGGCCCCTTCCGGCGGAAAAGAGCTCATAGACGCCATTATGGATCGCAAGGCGGTATCGGAGTTCCGCTGGACCACTGTGGACGAGATTGTCGCGAAAGGCGGGGTGCTTGCGATGATCGATGAGAGCCAGTACCAGGAGTGGTTTGATGAGCTTCCCGGGCGCACACGCGCAAGGATGATCGATGCCTGGGGAAATCCCCCGGGTGAGGAAAAGGACGGCATGCCGGCGGGGATGGTGTACAAAGGAAAAATGCTGGTGACCGGCGTTCGCTTCGGAAACGCTATCGTATGCGTCCAGCCCAAGCGCGGGTGCGTCGGTGCGCGCTGTGACGGGCAGGTGTGTAAAATTCTCCATGACCCGGACGTGCCTCCGCCGCATCAGTATCTTGCGAGCTATTGGTGGTTTTCACGCGTGTTCGGAGCCCACGCGATCATCCATGTGGGCACACACGGCAACATGGAGTTCCTGCCGGGCAAGGCGGTGGGCCTTTCCGACGGCTGCATGCCTGACATCGCCATCGATGCGATGCCCAATCTCTACATCTACAACGCCGATAACCCGCCGGAGGGGACGATCGCAAAGCGCCGCGGGCTTGCAACGCTGGTCGATCACATGCAGACGGTGATGGTGGAGGGGGAGCTGTACGGCGTGATGCAGGAGATCGAACAGCTGATCGATCAGTATAATCGCTACGCTTCTTCCGAGCCCGGCAAGGCCCACACCATCTCTCACATGATAAAGGCCAGGGCCGGCGAGATCAACATTTTGGACGGTGTGGACATCGGCCATGAAAACGGCCCGTTACTGGTGAGAACGCTCCATGAAAGGCTTTCGTTGATGAAAAGCACCAGGCTCCCAATGGGCATGCACCGCTTCGGCAGGATTCCGGACGGCGAAAAGCTTGCCGGGTTTATATACGGCATCGTGCGCTACAGCGACGGGCCCGGCTCGATCCGGGGACTTGTCGCCCGCCACTCGGGTAAAAATATCCATGATGACGGCGGTGCCTTCGATGAGGTGGAAACGGCCGCCCGCGAGCTGTGTTTCGATTACGTGCTGAAAGGTAAAAGCGTGGCGAACGGCGTCGCCGCGATGTTCGGCGGCGAACGGCTTGACGAGCGCGCGGCTGAGGGCGTGCAGGCGGAGATCGACAATGTCCGCGCCGGCGTGCTGGCGTCCGATGAAATGGGCTCCCTGATGAACGGGCTGAGCGGGGGCTTTATTGCGCCGGGACCTTCCGGCATTGTCACCAGGGGCCGCGCGGACATACTGCCAACAGGAAGAAATTTCTATTCGCTTGACCCCGACCGCGTGCCCACCCCCGCCGCATGGGAAATCGGCAAACAGCTCGCGGACAAAACCATTGACCGCTTTCTTTCCGACGAGGGGCGCTTTCCGGAAAACATCGCCTTCTACTGGATGTGCAATGACATCATGTGGGCCGACGGGGAGGGACTGGCGCAGATGATGTGGCTTCTCGGGGTGCGCCCGGTGTGGAAGGCGAATGGGCGGTGCGAGGGATTCGACATCATTCCCGTAACAGATCTTGCCCGTCCGCGTATTGACGTCACGGTCCGCGTTTCAGGCATAACGCGCGACAACTTCCCCTCCCGCATCGAGCTCCTTGACGATGCGATCATGGCGGTCGCCTCACTCGATGAGCCCGGCGGGATCAACTTCGTTCGCAGGCATGTGCTTGAACGGCTTGCGGAAACGGGCGGAAGCGCGGCATCGAAGGAAGACATGCGGGCGGCCTCGTACCGCGTGTTCGCCAGCATGCCCGGCACCTACCAGGCGGGCACGCAACTGGCCGTCTTCGCCTCGGCATGGAAGACTGAGGAGGACCTTGCCGATGTGTTTCTGCACTGGAACGGGTACGCCTACGGCCGCGGCGCGTTCGGTAAACCGGAGCACGAAAGCCTGCGCGGCAATTTGAAAACGGTTGACGCTACATTCAACAAGGCGGTTACTGACGAATATGACCTCTCCGGCTGCTGCGCGTATTTCGGCGCACACGGCGGGATGATCAACGCGGCCAGGAACGAATCCGGCAGGGACGTCCGTAATTACTTCGGCGACACGCGCGAGTCCGGCGTTGTGACCGTGCGAACTCTCTCCGAGGAGATCAGGCGGGTTGCGCGCGCAAAGATACTCAATCCGAAATGGATCGAGGCGCAGAAAGAGCACGGTTACCGGGGAGCATCGGAAATCTCAAAACGAATCGGCCGCATCTACGGATGGGAGGCGACTACGGGCGAGGTTGACGACTCGATCTTCGACGATTTCGCGAGGACCTTCGTCATGAACGGGGAAAACCGCCGTTTCTTCGAGGAGAACAACCCGTGGGCGCTTGAGGAGATAGGACGACGGCTTCTGGAGGCGCACGGGCGCGGCCTGTGGAACGCCGATCCCGAGGCGCTTGACGGGCTTCGCTCGGCGTACCTTCAGGTCGAGGGCTGGCTTGAGGAGGATCGCGGAGATGCAACCGGGGATTTTCAGGGCGGGAAAATCGACGTCATTTCGGCGGGCGAGGTGGCGTCGTGGAAGGACCGGATGGACCGGGCGATCGGAAAAACCAAAGTGTGACAATACAATGACTGAAGACGGAAGAACGATATGACCTGCAGAAAATCAACAATGCCTTTTACCTCGATCGTCGGGCAGGAGCGTATGAAAAAAGCGCTTGTCCTGAACGCGATCAATCCCAACCTCGGCGGGGTGCTTATACGCGGGGAGAAGGGGACGGCGAAATCGACGGCGGTGCGCGCCCTGGCAAACCTTCTTCCCGAGATCGAGGTTGTGAAGGACTGCTCCTTCGGCTGTAATCCGGGAAATGCCGATGAGATGTGCCGTGACTGTCTTGAGCGCGCCAAGCGTGGGGACGACATCCCCACGCTCCGGAGAAAGACGAGGGTAGTGGACCTGCCGCTTGGCGCGACCGAGGACCGCGTGATCGGGACCGTCGACATCGAGCGCGCGATCAAGAAGGGCGAGAAGAGCTTCGAGCCCGGCATTCTCGCGTCGGTGAACCGGGGGATTCTGTACGTCGACGAGGTGAACCTGCTGGACGATCATTTGGTGGACATCCTGCTCGATGCGGCCGCGATGGGAATGAACTACGTGGAGCGCGAGGGTGTCTCGTACGCGCACCCGGCGCGCTTTATCCTCATCGGCACCATGAACCCGGAAGAGGGAGAGCTGCGCCCGCAGTTCCTTGACCGCTTCGGAATGTGCGTTGATGTCGAGGGCATTCCCGATCCCGCCGAGCGTGTGAAGATTATGGAGCGCCAGCTCATGTATGAGCGCGATCCCCACGCCTTCGAGCACATGTGGGACCAGCAGGAGGAGGAGCTTCGAAGCGCGATCGTCGCGGCGAAAGAGCTGCTTCCCGGGGTGGCCTATGATTCCAGCACGCTCGAGCTGATCGCCGCCATCTCGATCGACATGGGGGTTGACGGGCACCGCGCCGACATTTTCATGCTCAAGGTCGCGCAGACCCTTGCCGCCTACCACGGCAGGACCGGGGTGAGCGAGGATGACGTGCGCGAGGCGGCCGAGATGGTGCTCTCGCACCGCATGCGTCGCAGGCCCTTCCAGGAGCAGAAGGTCGACAGGGAAAAGCTTTCGGAAACCGTGGAGAAGCACAAAAAAAAAACGGCAGTGACCTGAAGCCCGGGCGGCCGCATGAACCCTCACCGGGTGGCGAAAGCGAAGACGGCGGGGACAATCGTCCCGAAGAAGGCCGTCCCGACGCCGCCGAGGAGGTGTTTCAGGCCGATGAGCCCTTCGCAGTAAGAAAAATTAACACCGGGAAAGACCAGAAAGCCGCACCAGCGAGCGGCAGGCGAAGCGTCGCGAAAAGCGCTGATGCGCGCGGCCGCTATGTTCGAAGCGCTATCCCCTCCGGAAAGACCTCTGACATCGCGATTGACGCCACTATCCGGGCCGCTGCCCCACGGCAGAAGTCCAGAAACGCCGGCGGTTGCGCTATCGCGATTGAATCTTCTGATATAAGGTCCAGAGTGCGGGAGCGTCGCATCGGCAACACGGTGCTCTTCGTGGTTGACTCATCCGGATCCATGGGGGCCGACCGGCGCATGTCCGCGGCCAAGGGCGCCGTTCTTTCGCTGTTGATCGACGCGTATGAGAAGCGCGACAGGGTGGGGCTTGTCGCTTTCAAGGGGGATGGCGCGGAGATCGTTCTTGAGCCGACCGGCAGCGTTGAGCTGGCGCGGCAGCGCCTTGAAGAACTTCCCACCGGCGGGAAGACGCCGCTTTCAGAGGGCCTTGCTGTTGCCTATGAACTCCTCGTACGCGAGATGACGAACAGGGAAGCAAAAGCGCTGCTGGTGCTGATCTCCGACGGGCGGGCCAACAGGGCGATTGACGGGAGAGCCGATCCCGTGCGGGAGTCGCTTGAGATTGCCGCGCGCATTGCGAACGCCGGCATCCGCTCCATCGTCATCGATACCGAGAGCGGACTTGTAAGGCTTGAACTGGTGCGCCGCCTCGCAGACGCATTGAAGGCGAAGTATTATTCGATGGAGGAGCTTCGGGCCGAAAAGATCGCCGGGATTGTCAGGGACATCGGGCAGGAGCGCCCGTGAACAACCGGCGTCAGGAGTTGCCGGTGCGTTTTATCACGATGGCCGTAAGATCGTCGGCAACGCCTTTTTCGCCGATGAAGCGGCGGAAATCATCAAGGATGTAGTCGAGCAGGTCCGCGGCGCTTTCGTGGGGAGCGGCGGCGATGGCCCGCTCCAGGCGCTCCGGCCAGTACTCGTCACCCGGGGCGTTCTGGCTTTCAAACAGGCAGTCGCTGGCCAGCAGCAGGAAATCGCCCTCATCCATCCTGAATTTTAACGCCCTGGCATGCTGCCCTATCGCGTTGATCCCGAGCAGCGATCCCTTGAAGGCTCCGTCCGCCGAAGTCACCGCCCGCACCGATCCCGAATGCGTCCTGCGGATGTACAGGTCGGGATGCGCCGCATTCACGTACTCGACACTTTCGCCATCAATGCGCAGCAAAATCCCCGTCAGATAGTTGTCCACCTTGTCCAGCTCTCTCACCAGCTCCCCGTTTATCGCCTCGAGAATCGAGCCGAGCCTGCGGCCCGTCCCTGAGAGAAAATTTCTGTGAACAACCGAGCGCGCGATCATGGTGATGAGCCCCGATGCGATGCCGTGCCCGGACACGTCGAAGAGCGCGATACCCTTCAGCACTCCCGATTCGGTGTAGAAGTCGTACAGGTCGCCTGATACTCCCGACATGGGGAGAAATTCGAAGGCGATGTCCCAGCCTTTAACCGCGGGAGGGCGCTTGGGAAACATGGATCGCTGGACATTCACGGCCATGTCCATGTCAAGCGCGGCGATGCGGTGCGCGTTTTCAAGGTCCCTGTTGGTTGAGGTGAGCGCTTCGTTCACCGCTTCAAGCTCCTCCATCGCCGCCTGGAGTTCGGCGGTGCGGTCGGCAACCTTGACCTCAAGGGTGTTTTTCAGACCTGTCAGGTCCTGGAACAGCCTTGAATTTGAGATCGAAACCGCGGCCGCCGAGCGGATGTCGTTGATGAATCTCACTTCGTCGGCGCTGATCTGCTTGAGGTTGTACTTCTCTCCGAGGGCGATGAAGCCGATAAAATTGTTGTCCTGTATCCGGATGAGGGGCGCGATGAACACTCCGTCGACGGAGTCCATGAATTCAAGAAGGGCGTTGCGTATGGGCGAGTAATAGGGATTTGTCTGTACCATGCTCTTTTCGACCGGGTGGTTTGCCCCGAGAAACCACTCTATAATG
>CAZPZJ010000021.1:0-28736 GCA_964591055.1 uncultured Leptospiraceae bacterium | reverse complement strand
GCTTTTTTCCCGGTACGACGACAGGGACGTGTTTATCCGCTCGTTCGCCAAGTTCCTCTTCTACATCTGCCTTGTCTTCTTCATCCTGATGTTCGCCCTTTTCTTCGTGAACAAGCAGCGGGTGGGGACGGTGGGCTCGTTCATCACCAGCGGCACGTCGTGCATCTCGGCGCTCACCGCCATGGTCCTCATCGTCAGGGGAAGGGTCACCACCGCGGGCATGCTGCTCGTGGTGCTCCAGACCTCGATCATCCTCATAGGCGGATGGATGCGCTCGCCTGAAATCGCCCTGATCACCATCACGTTTTTCGCCTTTCCCACCATCCTGCTCGCCACGGTGCTCTCGCTCGGGTGGATGCACGCCGCCGTGGTCGTCATCATCATCGCCGGCCTCGCGCTCAACCTCATGCGGTTCGACATGTCAACGGTCGTGTTGTCGGCCGAAGCCGTCAGGGACATGGTGATCAGGGGCACGATCACCGGGATCATCAACGTCATCATCATCTACACCATCTCCTACGTCACCATGCGCTCGCTCAACCTGTCGCTGCGGATCAGCAGGGATGAAACACGGAAGAGCAACAGCAAAAACGAGTACATCATGGAGCTGGTCGAGACCATCCGCAAATCGTACGACGAGCTGACCGGCGCGATGGGCGTCACCGACAAGGCGATGGCGAACATCTTCATGAACATCCAGACCGAGGCCGCGACCATCGAGGAGCTCGTCGCGTCCATCGAAGAGGTGTCCACCAGCACGTCGGGCGTCGGCTCGGCCATCACCGACCAGAACCAGTCCGTCAACCGCCTGAGCGAGTGCATCAGCGACCTCTCCGGGCTCATCGACTCGCTGCAGGTGTTCGGCACCGATCTCCAGAAGGACTTCGCCAACATCTCCAGGATGACCGCCGAGGGTGCCGCGTCGTCGGGCGACCTGAACGAGGTGAACCGGAAGACCCTCGCCAATGCCGAGAACATCCAGAGCATCGTCGCCATCATGGGGGATTTCTTCGATAAAATTAACCTCCTCTCCCTCAACGCCTCGATCGAGGCCGCCAGGGCGGGCGAGCACGGCAGGGGATTTGCGGTCGTCGCGGACGAGATCGGCAAGCTCGCCGACAACTCCACGGGCGAGCTCAGGAAAATCCAGGAGCTGATCGACAACAACCGGAAGGACGTGGCGTACTCGAACTCGATCATTGAGAAGATCATCAGCTTCCTGGACTCCCTGGCGGCCACGTTCGGCGCAATCCAGTCCAGGGCGCAGGAGACGCTCGATGTGATCGCCAGGCAGAAGGACCTGCAGGGGGACATGATCGTCCGTAACAAATCCGTCCATGAACAGTCCGACTTCATCAAATACTCGTCCGAGGAGCAGTCGATCGCGATCAGCGAGATCGCGAAGTCCATCGAAAACACCAACGGCCTTGTGCAGGAGAACACCAGAAACGCGGAGGCGCTGAGCGAGAGCTTCGCAAGAGTGAAGACCATGTCCGGGGAGCTCAAGCGCATCCTCAGCGAAAACGCGTGACGTCCCGGAACCTCCCCCTGCGCTGAACGGGCCCGTCAAAGGAGGAATGATTGTGGCGGCATTGTTTACCGTGCCCGGCGCGATTGTCGCCGGAGAGGGCGCCGTGCGTGAGGCCGCACACCGGCTGCGCGACATGGGCGCAAAGGCGCTCGTGGTGACCGACCGAACGATGCGGGGGCTGGGGCACGTCGACGCCCTCGCCGCCCTTCTCGGAGGCGAAGGGGCCGGCTGCGCCGTGTTCGACGCGGTGAACGCAGAGCCCACCGACGCGATGGCGGACGAAGGGATTGCCCGCTACCGCAGCGAAGGCTGCGACTTCCTGGTGGCGCTGGGCGGCGGAAGCCCCATCGACGCCATGAAGGCGATCGCCGTCATCTCCGCGCAGGGCGGGCCGCTGCCGCGCTTCATGGGAACGGTCGTGGACGGTGCGCGCCCGCCCATGGCCGCCATCCCCACGACGGCCGGCACGGGCTCGGAGGCCACGCAGTTCGCAGTCATCATCGACACGGGCCGGGGCGTCAAGATGCTGCTGAAAGGGCCCGCCTTCCTTCCCGACCTCGCAATCGTCGATCCGCTCTTCACGCTCTCCATGCCGTCCTCCGTCACCGCGGCGACGGGCGTGGACGCCCTCACCCACGCGATCGAGTGCTTCACCTCCCGCGCCGCGCAGCCGCTCTCGGACACCTTTGCGCTGTCGGCGGTGAAGCGCGTCTTCCGGAACCTCAGGCGGGCCTGTCAGGCCCCCGGCGATATCGAAGCGCGAAGCGAAATGTCGCTCGCCTCGCTAGATGCGGGCATCGCCCTCAACAACTCCTCTGTCACCGTAGTGCATGGCATGAGCCGCCCCCTGGGGGCGCTCTTTCACGTGCCGCACGGCCTTTCCAACGCAATGCTGCTCGCGCGCTGCCTGGAGTTCATCGTCGACGGCGCGGTGGAGCGCTTCGCCACGCTCGCCAGGGCCGCGGGGGCGGCCGGCGCGGAAGATTCCGATGAAGACGCGGCGCGGCTGCTTGCGATCGAAACGGCGCGCCTCCTGGACGACCTCGGCATCCCCTCCCCCGCGGAGTACGGCATCCCCGGGGCCGAGTTCGAGGCGTACATCCCGAAGATGGCCGCCGATGCCCTGGCGAGCGGGAGCCCCTCCAACACGCGCAAGGAAGTCACGGCGGCCGACATGGAAAGGATTTACGCCTCGATGTGGAAGCGATGAATGCCAATAAAGGGAAGGCTTGCGCGATGAACAGGGCGATTGTGATCGGAGCGACATCCGGGATTGGACGTGAGCTGGCAATACTCCTCGCCCGCGACGGGTGGCGCGTGGCCGCCTGCGGCAGGAGGACAGGCCTTCTGGCGGAGCTGAAGACGCACACTCCCGGAGGCGTCATCACCCGCGCCTTCGACATCACCCGCACGGCCTCCGTCGGGCGGCGGATGGAGGAGATGGCCCGCGCGCTGGGCGGGCTTGACCTCGTGGTGATCAGCGCGGGGACCGGCGACGAAAACGAAAGCCTGGACTATGAAACCGGGAAGCGCGCCATCGACACCAATGTCGCGGGCTTCACCTGCGCCGCCGACTGGGCGTTCAATTACTTCGCAAAGCAGGGGGGCGGCCACCTCGCGGCGATAAGCTCCATCGCGGGGCTGCGGGGATCGCGCCACGCCCCCGCCTACAACGCGAGCAAGGCCTACCAGATCAGCTACCTTGAGGGGCTGCGGCAGAAGGCGGGAAAGCGGAAAACGCCCGTCACCGTCACCGACATCAGGCCAGGCTTCGTGGACACCGCCATGGCGAAGGGGGAAGGGCTCTTCTGGGTGGCCCCCGTGGAGAAGGCCGCGCGGCAGATTTACCGGGCCATCCGGAAAAAGAAGCCTGTCGCGTACGTGACCAGGCGCTGGGCCCTCGCAGCCCTCCTCATGCAACTCATCCCCCGCGCGCTCTACGAGAGGATGTAGGTGACGGTCATGATCGCCGCCCCACCCGGCCGCGTCGGCCCGCACATCCGTCAATGAGAAATTATCCCGAACGGCTTGACAGGCGATGGAGCACGGAATACCATCAACGGCAACCGTTGAAAACGGCACATCCCGACGACGGCGCGGAGAAAGCGAATGATCGACTTTGCAAAGATTGACAGGCTGAAACAGGAGCTTGATTCATACCGCCCTCTTCCGCAGGAAGTCGTGAAAAACCTCCACGATGACCTTGTGCTCCGCTGGACGTACAACTCCAACGCCATCGAGGGGAGCACCCTTTCCCTCAAAGAAACGAAGGTGGTTCTGGAGGGAGTCACTGTGGGCGGCAAAACGCTGCGCGAGCATCTTGAGGCCGTCAATCACCGAGAGGCGATCCTTTTCATTGAGGAGCTCTCCCGCGGCGCGGAGCCGCTGACCGGGCATCACGTAAAGCTGATTCACCGTTTGATTCTGCAGAAAATCGACGACGACAACGCCGGAACGTACCGCCGCGTCAATGTCGTGATTTCCGGCGCAGAGCATATTCCACCCGATTACACACAGGTGGAAAGCGAGATGGAGCGCTTCATCAGCCACTGCCATGAGCAGGCGGACGTTCTCCATCCCGTTGAGCGGGCCGCGATAATCCATTCTAATTTTGTAAAGATCCACCCATTCACCGACGGTAACGGCAAAACCGCCCGCCTTTTGATGAACCTGGAGCTGATGAAAAGCGGATTGCCTCCCGTTGTGCTTCCGGTGGAAAAGAGGCTGGAATACTATGAGGCGCTGGACCGCGCACACACGAAAGGCGACTTCAGCGCGTTTATGGCGCTGACGGTTTCCTCGGTTGAACAGGGTTTTGAACCGTACTGGCGCGCCCTGGGGATCAAAGAATCCGGGCGACGACCATGATCGCCGCCCGGAAAGGCGTTGTTTCTACAAATCCACCTTCGCCTCGGCCATCACCGTGACGGGGAGGCGCAGCTTCCCCGTGCCCGCAAGCCGGTCCACCAGCTTCTGGCTGGCGCTGCGGTAGAGGAGCCTCGCCTCGACAGAAAGCTTTCCTGCCTGCGGCGCGGCGAAGGTGTAGGTCTCGGTGAGCGAGCCCATGGGCGGCACGCGGTGGTCGCGCAGCACCTCTTTCGCCTTCGCGATGTTGGTGATGGCGTTGCCCTTCCCGTCGCCGAACACCGTGTTGAAGATCACGGCGCCATCGGGCAGGTAGCCGTTCGCGTCGGCGACCCCGCTTGCAAAGATGATCTTCCCTCCCGCGCCCCTGACCTTCAGCTCAAGCCACATCTGCCGCACGTCGGTAAGGCCGGTGGGGAGATTGTGCCCCGCTCCGGTGTTCTTCACCGTGACCAGCACCTTTCCCTGCCTGGCGGAAGACGCGTCGATGGAAAGCTCCGCGGCGTTCCTCAGCCGCTCTTCGGCCATCTTCGCCTTGACCGTATCGCCGCTCATGCCGGGGATCACGCTGTTGCCTCCCACGAAGTAGTGCGTGAAGATGTGCGGGCGCTGCGGCCCTCCCTCGGCGGCGGTCCCGGGATTGGCCGGGCGCGCGGTGGAGCCGGTGGCGGGCACGCCCGGGCGGTGGTGCATGTGGCAGCCCTGGCAGACCACGCGTTTGGACGCATCCGGCGAATTGTAGGGGCTCTTTGTCCACTCCTCGTACGTGGTTTCGAGCTTCGTGCCGTACGCGACATGGCGCACGTCATGGCACACGCCGCATATCTCGGAGCGGGTGTGGAACTCGGAAAACGCGCTCGCGTGATAGTCGGCCCTGGAGTCGGCGAAGGGACCGCGCTTGACTCCGGGATTTTCCTCGCCGTGCCCCGGGTCGAGCGTGATCGCGGCATTGTACACGCGCTGCGCGCCGGTGGCGGAATGGCAGAAATCGCACTGGATGCCTTCCTTCGTTATTGCGGCGATGCGGTCCTCCTGCTTTTCATCGGACGTGGTCCGGGGGAACCCGGACACGTAGCCCACGGGATTGTGGCAGATCACGCAGTGCTCGGCCTCGGCGATCTCGTTTTTATCGGTGAGGCCCTTCAGCCCGTCGAAGGCCGCGAGGCGGTAGATAATGTCGCCCTGCGAGAGGTTGTGCATGGAGTTCTTCCACTGCGCATAAATCTCCGCGTGGCAGCCGCCGCACGTCTCCGGGGAGATAAAGCGGGAGAGCTCGTAGTGCGGCGTTTTGGAGCACGAGACCATCACGGCCGGATAGAGCGCAAACAGCGCAAGGACGACCAGGGACGGAATCAGGAGCCTGCTTCTGCCTTTCATGGCGCACCTTCCTGTATGGTATAATTTCGTTACATGGATGCCGTAATTCTGCCGGCTGCGCATGCGCCTGACAAGACTTTTTTCACATTCAGCGCTTCAGCGCCCTGATCCTCGCCTCCACTTCCCCGGCGCATCGCTCCCGCTCGGAATCGCTTTTCAGCGCGGCGAGGATTTCGGGGACGCGGACCAGCCGGGAAAACGTGGAATCCGGCAGGCTGTGCCATTTTCCAGCCGCCCTGACGCGGTGCCCGTAGATCCTCGGCGATTCCTTCACGTCGGACCGCAGGCAGGCAAGGAGCAGTTCAAGCTCGCCCGCGTCCAGCCGGTCAAGCTCTTTCCGCACGCGCCCCGGGGCCTTTGGGCCGCCCATGACCGCGCGGTGGAGCTTCAGGTCGCGGTACTTCCTGATCACCCAGTGCCTGCGGTGAAAGGCGTAGATCAGCACGGGCAGCACCAGCACATAGGTGAGGACAAGCCCCGCGGGCTTTCGCCTGAACGGATGCACCCCCACCCCGTCGGTGACCGTCTGCTGGAACTTGTAATAGTAGTAGTGCTTTTCGGTGGCGGGAAAGCCCTTCACGATGAATTCCGGCACGTTCCACCAGGGCCCCAGCGGCCTGATTTCCCCGTCGAGCTTTGAGGGCTCCTCCATGAGCTCCATCGCGGTCTTCGTCATGAGACTGTTCTCAACAGGAACTCCCATGACGCGGCACGCCATCTTCTCGGTTTCGCAGATGTTGCGCCCGGCCATGATGAAGCCGGGCCTTCGGGGGATCGCCCTGTCCCACTTGACGCCCATCCACCCGTCGGCGGAAATGATCGCGTCGACGATGCCGAAGTGCACCGGGCATTTCTTCAACTGCGCAACGGTGGGAAGCGAGCAGCCGGTGGGCTTGTGGTAGTGCAGCATTTTGTCCTCTTCCGGCAGGCAGCCGTAGGTGTTTTTCACAAGCAGGGTATAGCCGCCGTACACGTGCGTCTTGAACTTGGCGAAGCTTATGCGAAAGTCCGCGTTGAGCCATGCGCTCGCCAATTTCAGGTGTCCGTTCGGCATGTCGTCGGACGGGATCACCGTGGTGTCCGCGCCGAGATCGACCAGCCTGTACGGCATGAGCCTTCCCTTCGCGGTGGCGACGTGCGCCGTCATCTCCGCGCACGCGGGGGCGTACTCGTGCCTTCCGCCGTTGAGCCCCATCGCCGTCATGATCGTCACAGGGTTTCGCTCGGTGTAGGTCACGCCGTACGCGTTGGGGCTTTCAACCACCATGATGTCGGCGTAGCCTCTTTCGTGGAGCCACTCCACGAGGGCGAGCACCAGCACCGGGTCGGTGGTCACGCCGTCGTCGTCTCGCCGCACGAACATCGAGGCGTTGGGCTTGATCGCGATGGTGAAATTCTTCTTCTGCTTCTTCGAACGCTTCCTGACCGCCTCAAGCTCGCCCTCAAGGCCGGCGCGCGCGATCACCTCATTCAGTAGCGTCACCTTGTCTTTGCCGTCGAGATACCGCAGCACAATCTTCGTCGCCATGTCCTTCCCTCCGCTGGCTACAGGGAACGCGCTCGCCTTCCCGTCATTTTTATGGAACTGCTCTCGGATGGTTTTACCGGGCGGGCCTCTGTTGATAAACAACTTTTTTATCCGGACAGAGAAAAGCCCCTTGCAGGGATTGTCTGGAATACCGGAGTTATACAGGATTATCAAAATGCTCGATCAATGCCTTCAATGACTTTTCACAACATTGGCGAGCATGGAACGCGGCGGATCAAATCAGGCGGCGATCACAACCGCCGCCCGCCGGGATTCAACGCCAGCCCATCGCTCCCCTACAGCGTGCCGTCGTTCCTCAGCTTGACAATGAGCATGTCGTATTCGATTCCTCCGGCAAACTTGTTGAGCGGTTCTTTCCCTTGAAGTGTGGATATGGCCACATTGGTATTCCCCGCGACGATATACCCGCCGTCGGAGGTCTGCTCTATGGAGCGTGCCGTGTCCTGCCCCGTCCCTCCCAGCAAGGTGTACCAGGAGACCATGCCGCCTGAATCCAGCTTCACTACCAGCATGTCATGCCCGCCGGAAAAGGCGCCGAGCTTTGTCCCCTGTGGCAGGGTTAAGTCGGTACTGGTAAACCCCGCGACAATATACCCGCCGTCATCTGTCTGCAGTACAGACCATGCAGTATCAATCCCTGACCCACCCAGGAAGGTGTACCATGCCACATTCCCGCTGGAATCAAGCCTCACTGCCAGCATGTCAGGAGAGGCTCCGGAATAAGCATTACGACAGGGCGCGTTCTGCATTCTTTCGGTTTCTATCATTGCACTCGCTCTCCCCGCGACAATATACCCGCCGTCGAGGGTATGCTGTAAGGAGTAAATTACATCACTTCCTGTCCCACCCAGAAAGGTGTACCATGCCACATTTCCGCTGGAGTCCAGTTTCACCACCAGCATATCAGTGCTGGTGCCGGTATAGCTGTTACGACAGGGCGCGTTCTGCATGCGTGCAGATGTTATCGTTGCATTCGACTGCCCCCCGATAATATACCCGCCGTTGGACGTCTGCTGGATTGCTTGTGCCCGGTCATCCCCTGTATCTCCAAGAAAGGTGTACCAGGAAACATTTCCACTGGAATCCAGCTTCACTACCAGCATGTCGTTACCGGAACCAGAATGAGGGTTGATCCTTGTCCCCTGAGTAACGGTTATGTCGGTAGAAGCAATCCCCGCAACGATATAACCGCTGTCGGAGGTCTGTTGTATTGAATATGCGGCATCGTCATCTGATCCACCCAGAAAGGTGTACCAGGAGACGTTTCCGCTGGAATCCAGCTTCACTACCAGCATGTCACTGCCGCCGGCATAGTTGTTGCGGCAGGGCGCGTTCTGCATGAGCGCAGATGCTATCGTTGCATTCGACTGCCCCGAGACGATATATCCTCCATCGGATGTCTGCTGTATAGAGTTTGCATTATCAAATCCGGACGCACTTCCCAGAAAGGTGTACCATGCCACATTACCGCTGGAATCCAGCTTCACCACCAACAGGTCGTAGTTGCTGCCGCTGGAATGAGCGACGATCTTTATCCCCTGAGTAAAGGTTATGTCGGTACTCGCATACCCCGCGACAATATACCCGCCGTCGGAGGTCTGCTGTACGGAGGATGCTACATCATCCTCCGCCCCTCCCAGAAAGGTGTACCAGCTAGTCTGCCGGAGCGTCATGTCGTCTATTGCCCCGTTGAACACGCTGCCGCAGCCCGCGCACCACAGGGCGGCCAGCAGGGCACATGTCGTTATCATTCGCTGTTTCATTTTCGTGGTGTCCTCCTAAAACTTCATCAAACGGATAGTCCGCCTGATCCCGCGAAGATCCGCGCCTTTCCTTTCCGGAAGCTGGCGGCGATATCATCATGATCTTCTTCTCAATCCCATCCCGGTCTCTTCTTTCGCAAGGGGATATGGCCGCAGGCCGTGATACCCCATTCCCGCCCCTTCAAAAGGGGAAGGGTGGCTGGAAGCCGGGAAGAGGTCCGTATATTCGCCGCCCGCCCCCCTTACAGCGTGCCGTCGTTCTTCAGCTTTATGACGAGCATGTCATTGCTGTAGCCGGAATAAGGGAGCAGCGGCTCTTCCTCCATCAGCCTGGATATTTCCGCGTCAGCATCCCCCGCGACAATATATCCGCCGTCGGAGGCCTGATCTACGGAGTATGCCCAGTCAATCCCCGCCCCTCCCAGAAAGGTGTACCATGCCACATTCCCGCCGGCATCCAGATTCACGACCAGCATGTCTTCGTTAGTGCCACTGGAATGAGCGTTGAGCGGCGTTTTACCCTGAAGCGTGGATATGTCCGTTTGAGCATATCCCGCAACAATATACCCGCCGTCGGCGGTCTGCCGGACAGAATATGCTCCATCGTTCTCCGTCCCTCCCAGGAAGGTGTACCATGCCACATACCCGCCGGCATCCAGATTCACGACCAGCATGTCGCTGAAACGGGTATAAGGGTTGCGCTTTGTCCCCTGAGAAAATGTAATGTCTTGACTTGCCCTCCCCGCGACAATATACCCGCCGTCGGATGTCTGCTGTACGGATTTTGCATCGTCACCTCCCAGAAAGGTGTACCATGAAATATTCCCGCTTGAATCCAGCTTCACTACCAGCATGTCGGTGCCACTGCCGGAATATTCGTTTCGAAAGGGCGCGTTCTGCATGTCAATGGGTGCTATATCGGTCCCAGATCCCGTGACGATGTAGCCGCCGTCAGAGGTCTGGTGGACAGAGGATGCTGAATCACTATCGTTCCCACCCAGAAAGGTGTACCATGCCACATTCCCGCTGGAATCCAGCTTCACGACCAGCATGTCGCTTTCAACGCCACTGGAATGATGAGCGAGGATCTTTGTCCCCTGCGTCAAGGTCATGTCGTTACTCGCATTCCCCGCGATGATATACCCGCTGTCGGAGGTCTGCTGTACGGAGTTTGCAAAATCACTCCCTGTTATACTTCCCAGAAAGGTGTACCATGCCACATCCCCGCTTGAATCCAGCTTCACGATCAGCATGTCGATGCTACCGGAATAGGGGTTTCGACAGGGCGCGTTCTGCATTCTATCAGTTCCTATCGTTGCACTTGCTCTACCCGCGACGATATACCCGCCGTCGGAAGTCTGCTGTACGGATTGTGCAATGTCACTTCCCGACTCTCCCAGAAAGGTGTACCATGCCACATTCCCGCCGGCATCCAGCTTCACGATCAGCATGTCGTTGCTGCTGCCGGAATAGGGGTTTCGACAGGGAGCATTCTTCATTCTGAGAGGATCTATCGTTGCACCCGCATACCCGGCGACGATATACCCGCCGTCGGAGGTCCGCTGTACTGAGATTGCCTGGTCAACCCCCGTCCCTCCCAGAAAGGTGTACCAGCCCGTCTGCCGCAGCGTCATGTCGTCAATTGCCCCGTTGAACACGCTGCCGCAGCCCGCGCACCACACGGCGGCCAGCAGCGCACATATCGCAATCGTTCGTTGTTTCATGTTCATGGTGTCCCCCTAAAACTTCATCCCCGCGCCGAGGCTCAGGGCGATAAAGTACAGCGGCGAGTCCTCCTCCGCGATCGCTGTGAAGCGGCAGTCCCCATGCACGTACCAGCGCTCCCACGTACCGTAGCGCGCCGCGACACCCAGGCTGAACGCAGGCTCGAAGCCGGTGTCCGTGGTTTTCACCAGAAACCGGTTGGTGTAGGTCACGCTGTTGTACGAGATACCGCCCGCCAGAAAGGGCGTCAGCGACAGGCCGTCAAGCGGCGCGTATGAGTAGCCGAGCCGCAGCATCGCCGGGGCCATATACCCGTGCTCAACGTCCCTGTCCGCGCCGTCCGCGTCGTAATGCGCGCTGGAAAGCCAGTAGAAGCCCGCCTCGATGCCCGGCTCAACGCCCTCGAAGAGCACGTCCTCCATCACGAAGGCCGCCGTGACGCCGTAGCCCATCTTGAAAAGGTCGGAGAGGCTTCCGCAGGGCAGGATATAGGTCCCGGCCACCGTCACGCCGTACCCGGACACGCCCACGTTCACAGTGGCGATGTCAGATTCATCGCCCCTGTCGTCCACGGCGCGCACGCCGAAGCTGTGGCCCCCCTTTTCCAGGCCCGCTACGGTGTAGCTGGTCGCGCTCAGCTCCGCGAGCCTCACGTACTCGCCCTCGCGCCTGCGAAACACCCGGTAGTTCCTGACGCTGCCGTCGGGGTCTGTGGCCGCCTGCCAGCGCAGCGTTACCGGAAACGCGCCATCAGCGGCGGGAGCTCCCTTCTCCGCGGTGACCCCTCCGGGCGGGTTGGGGCGGATGTTCTTCGTGGCCAGCTCAAGCTCGTTGGAGGGCAGCGACTCCTCGCCCTTATCGTCGATGGCGGTCACCCTGAACACGTAGGCCGTGTTGCTCTTCAGCTCACGCACCGTGTGCGACGTGCGCCTGCTCTCCGCCGCCTGCCTGAAATCGCCCATGCCCTTGACGGCCATGTAGACGCGGAACGTTTTCACCGGGTTGTACGGAGGGTACCAGGTCAGGTCGATTTTATTCGTCTCCGCCGTTCCCGCGAGGCCGGAGGGGTTTCTCTCCGCGATGAAGAGCACGTCCGAGCGCTTCACCACCTGTTCCTGCGGGCTGGTGAGGGCCTTCCTGAAGGTGTAGCTGGCCTGGTCCTCGTCCACGATGTAGGCCTCGAAGTTCTTCCCGTTTCTCATCTGGACGTGGATCTTGCCCAGGTTGAGCTGGGTGTAGAGGATGCGCATGATCTGCCCGCGCGGGATGGTGTCGCTCTTTCCGTCCTTCTTCTTCACCGTGACGGTGAGCGCGTTTTCCTTCGTGATTACGCCATTGATGATGCTCCCGTCCCGGAGAAACACGTTCTCTCCGAAAAGGCGTGGAGCGTACAGTCCCGCGATTATGCACAGGCACAGTCCGGCGGCCGCCAGCTTTGTTTTCATGAATTTGCTCCAGAGGAATGTGTGGGAATTTTCTGTCTGTTGTGCAGAAATTGAAAAGTTTGACCGTAAAAAGTCAACGACAAAATAATTGCATGCCGTGTTTCACCCCTGCGGGCAATTATTTTGCCGCCCGCCGGTTTTTTGTATTTACAAAATGGCCGAAAGCCCTTACTCTCCCGGCGATGTGAACGCGCCGCGCGTCCTCCGGGACACACACAGCCGTCCGGGGCGCAACCGGTCGCCGTCAATCTGAAGGGCACCCATGAAATTCATCGTTCAACCCTCATCCATCGGGGGCGGGATCGACGTTCCCGGCTCGAAATCGCACACCATCCGCGCGCTCGCCTTCGCGCTGCTCGCGGAAGGAACGTCGGTGGTCCGCAGGCCGCTTGACTCGGCCGACACGCGCTCGTGCGCAAAAATGGCTGAGCGCTTCGGCGCGCGCGTCGAAATGGCCGACGGCGTCTGGACGGTCACGGGCGCGGGCGGCCAGCTTCCGGTCCCGGAGGACGTGATCAACACGGGCAACTCCGGCACGGGCCTCTACATCGGCATGGGACTCGCCGCGCTGGTGTGCGGCACCACGGTGCTCACGGGCGATGCGCAGATACGCTCCCGCCCGGCGCAGGGTCTCATCGACGCGCTCAATTCGCTGGGCGCGGAAACCTGGTCCACCAGGAACAACGGCAGGCCGCCGGTCGTGGTGCGCGGCCCCATGCGCGGGGGAACCGCATCAGTGGAGGCTATAACATCTCAGTACCTCACGTCGCTGCTCATCGCCGCTCCGTTCGCCCCGGGGAACACCGAGATCGTGGTGCCGCTGCTCAACGAGCGCCCCTACGTCGAGATGACGCTCGCCTGGACAAAGCGCATGGGCGTGCGGGTGGAGCACGACAACTTCAGCCGCTTCAGGATACAGGGCGGGCAGCGCTGCCGCGCCTTTGACGCCGCGGTGCCCGCGGACTTCTCGTCGGCCACGTTTTTCATGGTGGCGGCGGCCATCCTGGGGGCGGAAGTGACGCTGCGCGGGCTCGATCCGTCCGACACCCAGGGCGACCGCGAAGTGGCCGGCATCCTCGGAAAGATGGGCGCGCGGGTCGAGACGGCGCCCGGGGCGTACACCGTGCGGGGAGGCAATCTGACGGGAGGCACCTTCGACCTGAACGCCATGCCGGACGCGCTCCCGGCGCTTGCAGTGGCGGGATGCTTCGCGGGCGGCGAAACCAGGCTTGTCAACGTGGCGCAGGCGCGCGTCAAGGAGACGGACCGCATCGCGGTGATGTGCGCCGAGCTGCGAAAAATGGGCGCAGACATCGAGGAGCTCGCCGACGGGATACTGGTGCGCGGCCGCCCCTTACGGGGGGCCGAAGTGCAAGGGCATGGCGACCACCGCGTGGTGATGTCACTGGCGGTGGCGGGCCTGGCCGCGTCGGGGAAAACCGCCATCGACACCGCCGAGTGCGTGTCGGTCACCTTCCCGGGCTTCATGGATCTGGTGAAATCGCTGGGCGGGAACATATCGATCGAGGAGGAATGACGCCATGCCGGTGCGGGGTGTGAGGGGAGCAACGACGGTGGAATCGAATACGCGGGAGCACATCCTTGAAAGGACGAAGGAGCTCCTGGAGTCGATCATACGGAAAAACGGCTTTGACATGGAGGACGTGGCGTCGGCCATCTTCTCGGTGACGCAGGACCTCGACGCCGAGTTCCCCGCGGTTGCGGCGCGCGCGCTCGGCTGGATATACATACCCCTCTTCTGCACGCGTGAAATCCCCGTGCCCGGGGCGCTCGGAAAATGCGTCAGGGTGCTGCTCCACGTGAACTCCGAAAAAAGGCAGGAGGAGATGGTGCACGTCTACCTCTACGACGCCGCGAAGCTCCGGCCCGACCTGGACGCCGGCGAGAAGGACCGCTACTACAGCTCCGACAAATGAGCGATGGGGTTTTCGGTTGACTTTTTCCCGTTCGGGGGCGATGGTGCTCTCCGGCGGGAACGCCCGCACAGCGGCATCATATCATTCAATCTGGAGAACGGCATGAAACGAATTACGACGCTCATCCTGGCAATTCTGGTAGTCTCCACCGTCGGCTACTGCCGCAAGGAGGACTTCAGGCAGCCCGACGTCGTCTGGGTGCCAACCCCGCACGAAGTCGTCAACAAGATGCTCGAGATGGCGCAGGTGAAAAGCACCGACGTGCTCTTCGACCTCGGGTGCGGCGACGGAAGGGTCGTGGTAGCGGCCGCCAAGAACTTCGGCGTCAGGGCGTTCGGGTTCGACATCGACCCGGAGCGCATCCGCGATTCAAAGGAAAACGTCAGGAACAACAACCTGGAAAACCTCGTCACCATCCAGCAGGCCGACATCTTCACCCTCGACCTCAGCCAGGCGAATGTGATCACCCTGTACCTGCTGCCGTCCCTCAACGTGAAGCTCATCCCGCAGCTTCTTCGCTGCAGGCCGGGCACGCGCATCGTCTCGCACGATTTCGACATGCAGGGAGTGCGCCCCAAGCAGGTGTACGAGATGGGAGGCCACACCGTCTACCTGTGGGAAACCCCGCTGCAGATGGAAAAATAATCCCGGGTAAAAAAAGGAGGCGCGGAACACCGCTCCTCCTTTTTTTGCTCACAAGGCCCCTGTCAGTAGAACTCACCCGCATGGGAGCGCTGGAGCTCCCTGACCCTGCTCATCCACCTGTCGCGCTGCGCACGCCACGCGGGCACCTGCGCCTGGTAGTTGATGGTCGCTTCCACCTCGAGCATCAGCGTGGAAAGCTCGGCAACGGTTGAGGCGGCGCGCACGCGGCCCACCCAGCGGCTCCTGTTGCGGGAAAGCCAGTCCCGGGACTGCGAGCCCACCTTGATATGTTGCTCGAACTCGAGCAGAAGCGCCTTCAGCGCGGGGATGTTGCTTCCCGCGCCCTGCACCCTTGAAAGCCACGAAGGGCGCAGCGTGCGCCACTGCGGCGACTGCGACTCGAACAGCACGCTGGTCTCGAGCTCCACGAGGAGCCTTCCGAACGAGCCGGTATCGGACTGGGGAAGCGCCGTACGGGGAACAAAGGACTGCAGCGAGCGCACCCCGTCAACCCACGCCTGCCGGCGTGTGCGCCAGGTGTCGAACTGCGCTTCGAAGCGGATCGAGGCCTCGGCCTCAAGCATGAGCCCGGCCAGCTCGGCGATCGACGCCGATCGCATCGCGCGGTGTATCCACATCTCCCGCCTGTTGCCGGCGAACCAGTCGGGCGTCTGCGCGCCCGCCTGCACCTCGCGCTCGAACTCCACCAGCAGCCGCGCGAGCCTGCCGATGTCGTTGCCGGCAACGCGCACGTCCCTCATCCAGCCGGGCCTCCGTGACACCCAGCCGGGCGTCTGCGCATCGAGCCTGACGCTCGTTTCAAGCTGGATGAGATACCTTCCAAACTCGGACTCAACGAGGCCCTGCAGGCCCGAATCGCCCGTCGTCGCGCACGCCCCGAACAGCGCGGGGAGCACGAGCGCCATCACGGTCAGGATCCGCCTGTAACTCATTCCGTCCCACCTCCATGCAGGGAAAACAATACGCGGGCGATCTTCCCTGTCCAGCATCTTTCCGCCGACCGGTCCGGGCATGTCACCCGCCGCCTGCGCGCTTCAACGCGCGCACGTGCTCGATGGCCGAGCGTGCCGCGATGGCCCCCTCCCCCACGGCCACGCTGATCTGGAGGAAACCGCCGACGCAGTCGCCCGCGGCGAACAGGCCGGGGGCGTTGGTTTTCATCTCCCTGTCCACCTGCACAAACCCGCCCTCGGTGAACACGCCCAGCGTCCTGGCGAAATCGACCGACGAGGCGTCCCCCATCGCGATGAACAGGCCCTTCACATCCCGCCGCGTCCCGTCGGCAAAGGCGACCGCGTCGAGCGCGCCTTCCCCCTCCAGGGAGGCGATCCCACTGTCGATCACGGGAACGCCCCGCGCATCAAGCTGCCGGCGGTACTCCTCCGTAATGCCGGACGGCCTGCCGAGCGTGCAGACGCTCACATCGGGAGTGTACTCCAGAAGCTCCAGCGCCTGGTTGGCCGCGTACACGCCCTCTCCCGCCACCATGACGGGTTTTCCCCTGTAAAAGAAGCCGTCGCAGCTCACACAGTAGCTCACGCCGCGCCCCTCGAATCGCTCGTGGCCCGGGACAGGCGGCTTTTTCCGGGACACGCCGGTGGCGAGGATGACCGCCCTGGCCGCGTACTCGCCGCGCTCGGCCTTCACCCGGTAGCCGTCGCTCCCGTCGAAGTGGATCGCAAGCACGCGGTCGCACTCGATCACCGCGCCGAACCTGGAGGCCTGGCGGATGCCGCGACCGATGAGCTCCCGGCCGGGGATCGTCTCGGGAAAGCCGAAGTAGTTGTCGATGTCGTAGTCGCCGGCGATCTTCGGCTCACAGCCGAGGATCAGCGTTGAAATCCCGGCGCGCGCGGTGTAGATTGCCGCCGAGAGCCCCGCGGGCCCCTGCCCGATGATGATCACGTCCGCCTGCCGCATTGTTAGCCTCCTGTGTCCGATGAGTTTTCATTGTATCAGACCCGCCGGGCAAAATCAATGTTTTTCCGGCGCGTTCATGGCATCGACTTTTTCACGGCGCTCCAGAGCCGCTCGCGCAGGTCCCGGAGGCGCAGCTCGTCAAAGCTTAAAAATTCAAGGTTGAAATGCCTGTCGTTGAAGAACAGCGACCGGCTCACGGCGATCCGCAGGTAGGGGACCCCCAGCAGGCCGTACTTTTCCTGGAGCGCGCCGCAGAAGAGCGGCCTGTTGAGCGTGAAGCGCTCCGCCACCGTCGCGTCCTCCCCGGCGAACTCTGAGCCGATGTTCTCGATGATGCGCCGTCCCAGTCCGTCGGGGCACGTCCCTGCGAAATCCGACCCCTTTCCCGCCAGCGTCCCCACGGTGACGAGCGGTCGTGGAGCGCCCGCGTCGGGCGCGGAAGGGGACGCGACCGCCTTCATGGTGTGGCATTCGATGACGCAGCGGATTTCCCCGGAGCGGACCATGCGGTCGACGGCGCGGTGGAACGGCAGGTAATAGCGCTCGACCAGGTTGGCGATGGCGATTTCGTCGGGGAACGCTCCGTCGCGGAACACCGGCTTCACCTGCGAGGTTAATTTCTTGATGACGCCGTCCCCGCTGGCGGGGGGAAGGGCGAGGTGCGGCCGGTCAAGGTCCACGAAAAGGCGCGAGATGTCGGCGTCGACGGTCGCCGCGACGCGGTCGCCGAATCTGAAAAGCTCGTTGGCGCAGGCGTCGGACTCGAAGAGGAGATCAAAACGATTGAGCGCCACCAGCCCCGCAAGCTCCTCCGGCGCTTCGGTCCCGCCGTGGGGAATGATTACGAGAATCGGCTTTTGTTTCATCGACCTTTACCGTTACAGGATACCGCGGGCGGCCGCGATCTCCTCCACGATACCAGACGCGCGCGCACGGCGCAAGATTATTATCTCCGCCCGCCTCCATCCCCGCGAAAAGAAAATTCAATTGACCGGCCCCGGAAGATTTCCCATACTGCCTGTGCGGTTCGCACGCCGCACACGACATCACCGCTGGAGACGGCCGATGAAGCCCTATAAAACCGACGCGACAGGCGAGGAGCTGCTCGCGATCCTCGCCCGGGACTCGAAGCTGAGCGCCGCCGACATCGCCCGGCAGCTCGGCATCACCGAAGACGCCGCGAAAAAGTACATCAGCAAATTCGAGAAGGACAGGATCATCCTCAAATACAAGACGTTCATCAACTGGGAGAGGATCAGGGAGCACGAGGTGCGGGCGCTCATCGAGGTCAAGGTGACCCCGGAGCGCGGCGTGGGATTCGACGCGATCGCCGAAAACATCTACCGCTTTCCCGAAGTCTCATCGGTGTACCTGCTCTCCGGCAGCTACGACCTGCTTGTGCAGGTGGAGGGCCCCTCGCTCAAGGAGCTTTCGCTGTTCGTCTCGGAGAAGCTGGCCACCATTAAAAACGTGCAGTCCACTGTCACGCACTTCCTGCTCAAGAAGTACAAGGAGGACGGCGAGATACTGGTGGAGCAGCCCGAATCCAAGCGCCTTCCCGTCTCCCCGTAGCGCGGGTGATTTTTTTGTTAAAAGTGGTTTACACGCCCAGGCGGAATTGGTAGTATAATGAACAGGGCCGCCTCCCGTGCGACGCCCGCTGAATGCACGATATGAAACACGCGATTACAGGAAATTCCCCGTTCCGCCCGCTCGCCGCGGCGCTCATGCTTGCGTTGTTCGCGGCGTGCCTGTCGGCGCAGTGCTCTTCCGTGAAAATCCGGAAGACCTACAACAACGACGGGGACATACAGATCATCGACATCACCGACGCCCGCGGCCGGAAGTTTCTTGTCAGCTTTTCATACGACCGCGACAGGCGCGCGATCGACGTGGTGAAGACCTCTCCGCCGTCGGCCTCGCCGCTGGAAACGCGAAGGATACAGTACGATGCGGCGGGAAGGGTAGAGCTCGTCAGCTATACCGGCCTCGTCGGGGAGGACAGGGTTGCACGTGACGCCTTCATCGAATCCTACTCCTTCAACCGGTCGGGAAGGCTCGCGAAGATCGAGGTTTCGTACAAGAGCGCGTTCAGCATCTCGAAGCACAAGACGGCGCTCCTCACGGTGCGCTACTCCTACCGGGGCGGCAGCATGACCGGGATCGATGTCAACGGCGGCACCTTTAAAAAGGCGATCACGCCCTCGTATGCCGGCGGGCATCTGGCGTCGGTCCAGTACGTCCACACCGCGCTCGACTGGAAGAAAAAGCAGTTCGCCACCGTCAGGCAGCTCGGCATCGCGTTCACGGACGGAAAGCCCTCGCGGGTCGAGGATAAAAGCCGCACGGCCCCCGTCACGGGGCGCGCCGAAGCCGAGCGCGCGTACGCCGCTGAAGGGATTGACGACCTGATGGGCAGGGAGGAAGCCGCGTCAGACTACCGCGCGTTCCTGAAGCGCCTCGAATCATCCTACGGCCGTTAGGCCCTCCTCGCGACGCGTCGGTGGAAAAACCTGAGATCGCCGCCCGATTCGATCACCCCGTACTGTCCCTTCTGCGCGGCGCCGGGATTGAAAAGCGCCGGGGCCTCGCCCGCGAAGTGCTGCCGGTGCGTATGCCCGTATATCACCACGTCGCACCCGGCGCGCCTTCCTTCCGTGACAAGCCCGGAAAGCCCGTCGTGCGCGTCGAACTCGTCGCCGTGCGCGATCATCACGCGCGCGCCGCCGATCTCCTCAATGAGTACCCGCTCCACGCCGCTCATGACGCCGATATCCACGTTTCCCGCGACCTTCATCACCGTCGCTCCCGGCGGCAGCGTCACGTGCAGGAGGTCTCGCACCCCGTCACCGCAGTGTATCAGGCGATCAAACGGGGCTTCCGCGTCAATGATCGATTGAAGCACGCCGAACTCCCCGTGGGAGTCCGACACCACCAGTATCTTCATAAGTCCTCCGGCCGCGCTGGAGCCTCACAGGGCTGCGCGGACGCACATTGCGGGAGCGCGCGAATTTCGTACAGCGTTTTTCACTGCGTTGAATCCGGGGCGCTGCAATCTTCGGTGGGATCAAGGTGAAAGTGGTGCAGCATTACCGACACGACGAGCGTAGCGGCCAGTATCGCGGTGTTGAGCGCCAGCGCCCCGCGTATGCCGATCGCCGGCAGGAGCACCGTGGTGGCTACCGATCCCATGATCGATCCCAGAAATTCCATCGCATCCAGGTTTGACGCCGTTTCGTGATGGCCTTCCGGCGAGAGCGCAAGGTACAGCGAGGGGAACGCCGTGCCGCAGAACAGTGAGAACATGAACAGGATCATCCAGAAGACGGGCTCCGCGCGCAGCGCGATGAACGCGAACACCGACAGCAGCATGACGAGCATGGCGGCGATGACCCACCTGAGTGAGCGGATGGAATAGCGCGTCGCGGCGAAGCTGCCGCCGGCAAGCCCCAGCATGAAGAGCGCGTTGATCAGCGATATGCGGTAGTACACGACGCCGTAGAAGTTCTGGTAGAGCATGATCATCAGGAGCACCACCGACATGTTGACGAGCCCCACCGCGTAGATGATGAATCCTCCCAGCGCCTGCCTGGGACCGTGCCTTCTGCGAACCCCCCGCAGCGCGATAAACGACAGCATCACCAGAGCCGCGATGAAAAAATACCAGTGCTTGAGCAGGTAGTACAGCACGGAGCGCTCGGCGAAGGCGGAGTGCAGGATGTAGGTCCAGTAGGCCTGCGGTACCTGGTCGCGGTTCTCGTCCACATGGGGCAGCGTCTCCCGCATAACCCTGGCGAAGTAATCGAGCCTTGTGAGCTCGAAATAACCGTACAGCTCCTCGGCGCGGTAATGACCCGCCACCTCCTCCTCCAGCCCGCTCTTCACGATGTCGGTGTCCGCGAGTCTCTGACGATACCTGTTGATGAGCGCGCCGATGTCGGCGGGAATGGCGCGCGGGTTCTTCGAGCCGATCAGGTAGAAGATTTCCCCGGTGGTGTAGGTATGCGAGGGAAACACGCGGGAGAAGGCCTTGTAGATCGAGCCGACGTAACAGCGCTGCTCGTCGTCGATGTAGCTGGAGAACCCCTTGAGCGCGGTGATGAAGATGCCGTCGTCCTTGAGCCGCTCCCTGCACATCGAGAAGAACTCCCGGGTGAAGAACCTGTTGAGCATCGCGTTGTGCGGCATGGGCGGCAGGCACACAATCATGTCGTATTTCCTGCCGGTCTGCGCAAGGTGGTAGCGCACGTCGAGCGGAACGACCGCGAGCTTGTCGTCGGGAGGCGCGGGGCGGTAGAAGCGCTCGCGGTACGGCTTCACGGTGTCCCACAGGCGAGGGTCCACCTCGCAGTACTCGAGCGAGCGAAGATTCGTCCTGACCAGGTTGTAGGGAAGAGAACCGGGCCCCACGCCGAACAGCAGCATCTCGTCACTCCCGTTGTTGCGCAGAGAGTTTATGAGATGAAACAGGTTGCGCACCTCGTAGGCGTCGGGAATGGTGTAGAAGAGGATGCCGTCGCCGTACACCGCGATCTGCCTCTCGTTGAAGCCGAGCGCGAGCGTCTGGTGGCGGGTGCGCTTGTAGGCGATCAGCGTTCCAGACTGCGTCCTGTTCCAGAGGTACTTGAACACGCCGCGTTCCATCTCCTCGGAGAAAAACATGAGCGCCAGCGGCAGCGCGAGCAGCGGCGCCAGCGCGAGCGATCCGCGCCCGGCCAGGTAGAGCAGGCACGACAGCAGCATGAGGATTGCGCACACCGCGAAGGGGTTCATGCAGTCGATCAGCACGAACGAGAACAGAAGCCCGCCCAGGAACGCGCCCAGGCTTTCGACGAGGTACATGACGCCGCCCGACTTCTCGCCGAAGAACATCGCCCCCAGGCTGATGACCGGCGGGAAGAAGAAGCCCACGAAAAAGCTCGCCGGGATGGTGTAGAACAGCGACAGCGAGAACTCCACCGAGAGCGGGTAAAACGATCCCGCGGGCCTGGTGAACATCACCGGCGTGAAGTGCACGATGACAAGCATGACGAACAGCACCACGGGAAGCAGCACGAGCGACAGGTTCACCCTGCGCTCCAGCGCTTCAACGCCGGTGCGGGGGTTGTAGCGCGCGCCGAAGAAAATCCCCAGAAACCAGCCGGTAAAGATCATGCCGATGATGAACTCGTTGCCGCGGAAGATGGTGAGCAGCTCCCTGATGAGAAGCACCTGCGCGATCGAGGAGGCGAACCCCAGCACAAACGCGACCGACACGAAGTACCAGCTCCTTTGCAGGGGAAAGATGTTCGCCGGCGCGCTCATGCCCAGACCCCAGGTATGGCGCTCCCGCATCCGGTGCAGCGCCCGGCGCGCAGGAGGTTTTCAGTGGAATAGATGCCGCTGCGCCGCACCACCACACGGTTGCAACGGTGGCAGTACGTGTGCTCCCAGCGGTGGCCGGGGAGGTTGCCCACGTACGCGTAGCGCACACCCTCGGCGCGGGCGATCTCGCGGCAGCGCTCCAGCGTGTCGACCGGCGTCGGCGGCAGGTTTTGCATCATGTACATGGGGTGGAAGCGCGTGAAGTGCAGCGGCACGTCGGCCGAGAGGTTTTGGACGATCCAGCACGCCATGCGGCGGATTTCTCCGGGCGAGTCGTTCATCGTGGGGATGACGAGCACCACGATCTCCAGCCACACGCCGGACGATTTCACGATCTCGAGCGTGCGCTGCACGGCGGCGAGGCTCCCGCCGCACACGTCCGCGTAAAAGCGCTCGCTGAAGGATTTCAGGTCGATCTTGACTGCGGAAAGCACGCGGCAGTACTCCTTCGCCGCCGCCGGGCTTATATGGCCGGCCGAAACGATGACGGGCCGGAGGCCCCTCTCGCGCGCGGCCGACGCCGCGTCCATCACGTACTCAAACTGGATTGAAGGCTCGTTGTAGGTGAACGCGATCACCGGGGCGCGGCGTTCCCGGGCCCGCGCGGCAAGCGAGGCCGGGCTTACCGACTCGGCGCTCAGGTCTTCGGGCCTGGACTGCGAGAGCTGCCAGTTCTGGCAGAAGCGGCAGCGCAGGTTGCAGCCGGCCGTCGCGACGGAAAAGGCGGACGATCCGGGAAGGAAATGGTTGAACGGCTTTTTCTCGATCGGGTCGACGTGCATCGCGGCGAGCCGCCCGTACACCAGCGTCACCAGCGCGCCGCTGCGGTTTTCCCGTACGCGGCACAGCCCACGCTCTCCCGGCCCGAGCACGCAGGCGTTAGGGCACAGCTCACACTGCACGCGCCCCTGCCCCGCACGCCGCCAGTGCCTCGCGGGGCGGATGAAGCCGTCGCCCTCCGACGGGAAGAGCGAGCACCGGGCGACTGACGCGCTTCCCGCCAGGAGCGGGAGCCCCAGCAGCGCCTTCGCGCTTTTCCCCAGAAAGTTCCTTCTCGTAATCGGGGAGTGTTCGGATGTTATGAATTCAAGCGATTTCAATTGACTGTCCGCTCTTCACTATCATGGGCGCGCCTTACGCGTCGCCGAATACTTCCGCCCGGAAGGTGTAGATCACGGCGCCGCTTCGCCAGGCGTCGTCGGGAAGCCCCGCCTTGCGGCACGCCTGCGTGAGGAACTCCTCCCTGGTCCAGTTCTGCTCCGTGGCAACCTGGGGAAGAAACAGCGCGCGGCGGTTTCCGAGCTCGACGATGATCCCGTCGCGGCCGAGCACTATCTCCTCGACCGAGCGTACCGCGCGCGGCTCGGTGAGCACGGAGATTTCCACCGAGAGCCCGTTCAGCTCGCCGCTCGTGAGCGGGCTGAAGCGTGGATCGCGAAACGCCGCGAAATACGAGTTCTCCAGCACCGACTCGAAAAGCGGCCTTTCCCCGGCGATCGTGCCGATGCAGCCCCTCAATTGCCCGTTCCGCTTCAGCGTGACGAACACCCCCGTCCTCGCGCGGCAGGCCTCAGGCACGTCGGCGAGGCTCACGGGGCACTGCCTTCCGCTCGTCAGGTGCGAGCGGATGTTGCCGCGAGCCAGACCCAGCAGAAAGCGCTTTTCGCGTTCGCCGAACGCGCGGGTCCGCCCCGCCTTCGCGTCGCCTGCAATGCGACCGAGTATCCTGATCGCGGCGTAGCTCACGGAGCTTTCACACTCCCCGGTGACGCCGCAGGAAGTGTCGTACGCCACGGCCGCGGCGGCCCTGTCGGCGAGGGGGATGGAGAGGGCGATCATGATGGGATTTCTCCCGCAGATCGTCGCCCCCGTTTTTTCGACATAGCGCGAAAATCCCTGTGCGTCGCCCGCGATGATCAGGTCAATCGCACCGCCGTCAAGCGCGCGCAGCTTTTCGCGGAGCGCGACCGCGTTCCGCTCCCTGAACGGTACATAGCCGAAGCGATGTCCGTAGTGCGTAAAATCCGAGCTCACCACGAAGAGCGGCCGCGGCCTGTCGCCGATCGCCTCGACGATCTTCTCCGCGGCACAGACAGCGTCGGCGTCGCTGATTTCGCCCACCAGTACGGGGAGCACGGCGATGTCCGTCCCGAATGTTTCGCCGAACAGGCGCTGCAGGAACGGGAGCTGTATCTCGAATGCGTGCTCGTGCGCAAACGCCTCGCGGCTCGCGGCAAAGAGCGGGTGCGCGACCAGCCTCTCCGCTCCCTTCCTGTCAAGTTTCACGCCGCCGAGCGGCGTATCGTAGCGGTCAACCGGGAGCACGGCGCACCCGTCAATGTGCGCGCGGTGCGCGGGCGCGAGCACCACGACCACGCCGGGATTCATCCCGCGCACCGAGGCGTATCCGCTCCCCGCCACCTTCCCCGAATACATGTACCCCGCGTGGGGCACGACGAGCACGGCCACGCCGTCAATCCGCTCACCCTTTCCGGGAGCCATCATGCCGTCAACGGCGGAGGCGAGCTCGGCGGCGTGTGAGGGATACCATCTCCCCGCAAGAAGCGGCCCCATCGCCGCGGCGTCACGGCCCGCCCTGCAGGAAAACGCAAGCGCCATCGCAAGCAGGACGGGCGCGGCGATTCGTCCGGCTTCAGGAAGTGATCGTCTCATGCGCAATCTACCATTTATTGGCCCAGTCCACCGAGGCCGTCGATCGCATCAGGATCACCAGCGCGATGATGGACGCCACGGTGATGATGAAGCCGGTGTGCTCCGGCACGAAAAACGCGAGCGAGAAGAGCCACTGGAAAATCCCCGCCGCCAGCGCCACCGATTTCACGATCTCCGCGCCGCGCCGGAGCATAAACATGTAGTAGAGCATAATCCCGGTCGAGACGGTGAGCGAGATGAACAGCGCGGGGATGATCGGCACATAGCTCATCAGGTACGAGCCGAGCAGGTAGAACACGAAAAATCCCGCGAGCAGAAACAGGTAGTGCATGGGATGCAGCGGGATGGATTTCGCAACGCTGACGAGCAGCACCAGCCCTATGAAGAAGATGAACGCGAGCGGCGCGTAGAAAAAGAGCTTTGCGGCCCGCTCGCCGTAATTGCCCGGTATGTCGAACTCGGCTGCCACGTTCTGGCCCGTGACCAGGTTTTCGCCCATCCAGCGGATCCTGGCGCCGTCGCCGTCGCCGGTGCTGGAGACGGGGGCCATGGCGCCGTCGGGGATGGTGATATCGGTGAACCCGGTGAGAATCTCCACCGACATGCTGCGGATCTCCACCCTCTCGCTCGAAAGGTCATATTTTACGCTCCTGACTCCCTGCGCGGCGTAACGCACGACGAACCGCCGCTCATCGCCCGGTGCGAGCCGTCCGTCCCACTCTATGTTGTCGGCAAAATTGGAATCACCGCGGTAGGGATCCCCGTTCATCTCGACAGCGATATCGGTAATATTGCCCGCGTTTTGGGGCAGCATGAAGAGGAAGGTGAATTTTTCGTTTCTCCCGGTTATGTTTTTCACCAGGTATTCGCCCCTGAATTCAAGCCGGTATCCGGGAAACTTCAGAAGGCCCTTTGTCCTGATCTTCGGGATGACCTTCATGTCGATTTTCTGGCTCTGGAATCCCACGGCGCGGCCAACCTCCCGTTTGTACATGAACACCCTTCCGGTCTTTTCGTCAGTTCTCTCCTCCGGGACGGTTTCGCTCCAGTAAAACGCGGGCTGCGCCTGCGCGATGGCCCCTCCCCATATCTGCTCCACAGAGCGCAGACTTTTGGAATACGAGTCGTGGTGCCGGTCGCTGATACGAAAACCGATCAGCACCGATACCGCGCCGAAAACCGCGACGAATGCGCCAATAAGCGCATAGCGCAGCACCTTGCCGACGAAATCAGGGCGAAGCTGGTACACCCTCGCCGCAACAAAGATCATCGCCGCAAAGACAATGCAGAAGCCGAGAAACATCAGTCCGACCATATCTCCACCATCCATGCCCTCTCCTTTCACGGCCGGAGCAACCGGCCGGTTCCATGAAGGTACCACCACGCGCCGGCGAGGTCAAGCATGAAATCGGGCGGAGGCGCCGCCTGTTGTCACGATCTTTATTATTTCCTTATATCGCCTTAACCTGCATAACCCAGGTTTTATCGTGAAGACAACGCAACAGCGCAGCATCAACGGGAGAACGGAATTGCTGATCAACAGGCGAACAACGGGCCAGAAAACCCTCATTCTTTCCATCTCGTCGATCATGGCTTTCGTGATAGTGTACATTGCCGTCATGTTCGCGCTCATCGCCGAGCGCGACAGGGTCATTACGGAATACAGGGAGATTCAGACCGGTAACCAGTTCATCAGGGACCGCTTCAACGATTACCTTCGGTGGACGAACTCACTGATTGAGTCATTGTCCACGGGAGCCCCTTTCCGGGGAGAGCTCAACCACAATGAAACTCCTTTCGCCCGCTGGTACTACTCCTTCTCGGGGTCGAACGGGTACTGGGACCTCGATGAGGAGCGCAAAGCGGTGTTCGACGGGATGGGGCCGGCCAACCTTGCCCTGCACAATACGGCCCGCAAAATGAACGGCATGCCGACGCGCGGCGAAAAACTGTCGATATACGTCAATGAGACGAAGCGGCACCTTGAGACGATGGAACGGCTCCTCGACCGGTACGTGGCGCTCAATCAGGAAAGGCTCATCGAAAACGAGCAACGCCTCGAGTCGTATTCGCTCGCGCTGAAGATCACCGGGATATCGCTGGGCGTTCTCATCGTTGCGGCGGTAACCTTCCTCGGGTTCAGGATAATCCGCTCCATTATCGTCAACCTTGAAAATTTCCGCGACGGCCTGGAGCGTCTGGCGGAGGGGGATTTTTCATGGAGGATACCCTCTGTCACCAGCGATGAATACGGCGATCTCGCCGGGCGGTTCAACGGCTTCTCGGAGAGGATCGGAAAAATCATCTCCGATGTCAGGGAGGATTCGACGACCCTTGCCCGCACGACAGGCGATATAAACGAAGCAATAAATGTCTTTTCCGGAAACGCGCTCGAACAGGCTTCGACGGGTGAAGAAATCAGCGCGACCATGCACTCCATCAACGATGAGATGAAAAAAGTGGCGGACACCGCGCGCCTCCAGTCGGAGAGCGTCTTTGCGTTCCTTTCCATCATCGAGGAGTTGTCCACCATCATCAACAACCTGGGATCGATGGTCAGCGCTTCTTCGGAAAGGACGGAGTCGATAGCAGGGGAGGTTTCACGGGGAGAACGGTTCCTGTGTGAAATGAGGAGCGGCATGGAAAAAATCGGGGCGGGGTCGAGGGAAATCACCGACATCATGCTGATAATCAACGACATATCCGACCAGATCAACCTTCTCTCACTCAACGCCGCGATAGAGGCCGCGCGCGCGGGGAGCGCCGGGAGCGGTTTCGCGGTGGTCGCCGCGGAAATATCCAAGCTCGCCGACAGAACCGCCGCCGGCATCGGCGGCATCGACGGCCTTATAAGCCGCAACATCGAGGAAACGGAAAAGGGGATAGCGAACATCAATCTTTTCATCGACAATATCGGCGCGATCATGAAGGGAATACTCGCGGTGAACGACATGATGGCGGAGATCGCGAAGCTCAGCGAAAGCCAGCACATGATCAAAAACCGGGCGGGCGCGGTCACTGCGGACGTTCGCAGCCGCGAAGAGGATCTCATGACCGCGATCACGTCACAGCAGGGCGGAATCGCCGAAGTAACAACCCTGATTGCAAATATCGCCACCCTCAGCCAGGAAAACACGCAGACCATTGCGGAGATAGCAAGCAGCGTTGAAACACTGAAGGGGATGGCGTCCAACCTCTCCGATGACATCCGGTACTTCACCTCATAAACTCCCGGCGGCAAAACCGGCGCGCGCACGGGAAAAACAAAAATATATTGCCCCGTCAGGGCGGGCGGTGCTACCATGTCCTCCACATTTTTTATCCACCAGGAGAGCATGTCATGTCACGACCACTTCGCAGCGATCAGAGCACAACAGGCAGGAAAATGGCGGGCGCACGGGCGCTGTGGCGCGCCAACGGGATGAAGGAAGAGCAGTTCGGAAAACCCATCATCGCGATCGTCAACTCGTTCACCCAGTTTGTGCCCGGCCACGTGCACCTTCATGAAATAGGGCAGCGCGTGAAGTCGATCATCGAGCGCGAGGGGTGCTTCGCCGCCGAGTTCAACACCATCGCCATCGACGACGGCATCGCCATGGGACACACGGGCATGCTCTACTCGCTTCCCTCGCGCGATTTGATCGCCGACAGCGTGGAGTACATGCTGAACGCCCACACCGTGGACGCGATGATCTGCATCACCAACTGCGACAAGATCACCCCCGGCATGCTCATGGCGGCGATGAGGGTCAACATCCCCGCGATCTTCGTGTCGGGCGGCCCCATGGAGGCGGGAATGGTGCGCGGAAAGCCGCACGACCTGATCGACGCGATGGTGATGGCCGCCGACCCCTCGGTGAGCGACGCCGACATCGCCGAGGTGGAGATGATGGCCTGCCCCACCTGCGGATCGTGCTCCGG
>CAZPZJ010000020.1:12130-28767 GCA_964591055.1 uncultured Leptospiraceae bacterium | reverse complement strand
ATCTTTCTATAAAATTTCATTGCATTTTTTTAAAATTTTATAAGGATGCACGGACTGTGATGTCCGCGACCCCCCGGTCCGCACAAGCAACTGCGTACACTACAACAGACAGTACGGCAGACAATACATGGAAATAACATCAGAAAATATACTGTTTCAGCATTCACATGATGACACTCTCGCCTTTCTCATGCCCGATGGCGATCAATCTGAAAAGTTGTCTCTTGTGCCTGCGCCTTTCCGGCGTCTTTTCGATTCAATAGACCTTTCGGCGATGTCATTGAAGACAGGCGATGCTCACTACTTCCCCTTCACCGGCACAGCCTCGGTCATTCTTGCGGGTGTCGGAAAACTCTCCGACGTTTCCGCTGACTCTCTCAGGCTCGCCGCAGCCGGATGCGCACTCGCGTGCAGGAAGCACAGGATCGCCCGGTTGCATTTCGTTGTTCCTGAAATCGCACGTCTGTCACCTGAGGCAGCCCTCACCGCCATCACGGAAGCAATCATGCTTGCTCCCTATTCGTTCGAAAAGTATAAAACCCGCCGGGAAAGCGCAGATAAACCTCTCGCCCGCGCCGTTATTCATTCCGACCATGAAAGTGCGGACAAAATCATCGCGCGCACGCGGATCATCTGTTCCAACACGCTCCTGTGCAGGGACCTCGTCAATGAAACGAGCGACAGCAGCAATCCTCCCGCAATCGCCAAACACGCATCGGCGCTCGCAAAAATCAGGAACGTCGCGTGCAGGGTATTCAACGAAAAGGAAATCGAAAAACACGGCATGGGCCTTCTTAAGGCGGTATCCAGAGGAGCCTCATGCCCACCGCGGCTCGTAGTGCTGCGATACCGCGGCAATCCATCCACCCGGGAATCGCTTGCCATCGTAGGCAAGGGAATCACGTTCGATTCAGGCGGCATGAACCTCAAATCATCCGGCAACATCGAGTCCATGCGCAGCGACATGGCGGGCGCTGCGACCGCGATGTACGTCCTCAAATCGGCGGCCGAGCTTCGGCTGAAAATCAACCTGTATGCCGTAATGCCGCTCGCCGAAAACATGATTGGCGCCGCCTCCTACAGGCCCGGTGACGTGTACAGCGCATATAACGGCAAGACCGTTGAGATAGGAAACACCGACGCCGAGGGCCGTCTTGTGCTCGCCGACGCGCTTTCGTTCACCATCGAGAGATACAAGCCTTCCATGATCATCGATATCGCCACGCTCACAGGGGCGTGCGTCATAAGCCTTGGTGAGATCGCAGCCGGCCTCTTCTCCACGGATGACGATCTCGCCGGCAGGCTCCTGCAGGCTTCCGAGACCACCGGGGAACGCGTATGGCGGCTCCCGATCTTCCGAGAGTACGAAGACGACATCAAGTCGGACATTGCGGACATGACGAATGTTTCGTCAAAAAAACAGGCGGGAGCCATCATCGGGGCCGTGTTCCTGAAAAACTTCGTCCGGAAAACGCCCTGGGCCCACCTGGACATCGCGGGACCTGCCTGGTACTCCAAGAGGCGCGGCCATGTCCCCAAAAACGCGACGGGCTTCGGAGTAAGGCTCCTTGTGGAGTTTTTAAGAAATATCTGACTGTTCCGGAGGCGGCGAAATGGAACGCGCCATTCAAGTATTTCACACGATCATATTCCTTGTTGCGATTATCATCTCGACTTCATCATGTTCCAGCAATGAACCGCTGTATGATTTCACCTTCGGCGGTACGGAGTTCAGATTTCACGACGTGTCCCCGACATCACTCACGGTGAAAACGGTGCTCAACGAAATAAGGCATGGCGAGTACGGCCTTGATTCAATGCGATTCCATCGCGGTGACATCGTGCTCGATGTCGGCGCAAATGTAGGAATAGTGTCGATCATCCTCGGGAAACTCAATCCCGGCATTACAATTTACGCGTTCGAGCCGGTGCCGCTCACCTACAAAACGCTCCTGAAGAACCTGAAGTTGAATGGCGTTTCAAATGTTGTCGCCGTCAACAGGGCGCTCAGCGGCGACGGCGCTCCCCTCACCATCAACGCCGATTACGAAGTCAATCCCGGGGGCTCATCGAGCTTTGTCGGAGACGCTTCCGGCGCAAAGCCCCTACAGCCCGTCACGGTCCAGTCCGTGACCCTCGACGATGTATTCCGGCATTACGGAATCACAACGTGCAAACTTCTCAAGATCGACTGCGAGGGGTGCGAATACGATGTGCTGTACTCGACAGGAACGCTGGAGCGCATCTCCGGCATTGCGGGGGAATTCCACGACTACCCGGCGATCGCCGCGAAGGGAAAAACAAGCGCGGCCCTGCAGAGATACATCAGGCGGAAAAATCCCGGAATCACGATGAGCGTGGTTACCTATACGCATGGCCGATGAACTGCTGCCACATCATTGCATTCCGGATAACCGTTCCATATCATCCTGTTCGGCTTACATGTTGAAAGCCGGCTGGCGCAGGGTAAGAGCAGCAGAAATTAAATTATGACAGCATTATCAAATATTGATAATTTCTACTCATCCGTTTCGATCGAGACCTGGCGAAAAGTCCTCGGTCACGAAATGCACTATCATTTCGGAAGGGAACACACGTTTATCGACCCGTTCCAGAACGCAGTCCTTGAACTGTGCGCCTTTATTCCTCGCGGCTCATCGGTTCTGGACTGCGGATGCGGCTGGGGGGGGCCTGCCCGGTTTATAATGAAATGGAACGCGTGCGAGGTTGTGGGAGTCACGCTTTCGCGCCAGCAGGCGGATTACATCGACGATTTTGAAGTGATGTTCCGGGACATGCTCGACCTCGATTTGAATGAGCGCCATTTCGATGTGGCGCTTTTCATGGAAAGCCTTACCCATGTGGAGGGCATGGATTCGGTATTCGAAAAGCTCTCCGGCAGCGTGGATGCCATTGTGATCAGGGACTTTGTGGCGACCCGGCCGTTCCGGGACGACAGGTGGCTGATGCGATTCAGGAAAGAGAAGGATTTCCGACTGTCGCTTGAAGATGCGGGTTACGCTGTTCTCAACTACCAAGAGGAGTTCAACTGCTGGCAGCCCTCTGTCGATATATGGCTGAAGCGCATCAACGCCCTGCCCGAATCCGAGGTTATGGAACAGATCAGCCTTCTGCGCGGCCTCTGCCTGGGGCTGAAGAGCGGACAGGCGGCTGATGTGGGGCAATGCACTGTATATGCCGTCCGAAAATAAGGCCTTATATGTTTTGTTGTTTATATAAATGACTTGACGTAAGAGAATCACTCCAACTATTTATAATAATTTGAATAAAAGCAACCTTTTGGGCAAGTTGTGGGGGTTTGTGCTTTTTGTTCCTCAATCAAATCTGTACCGGCAGAACACGAGTTTGAATTTAAATTTTTTATTCAGGGAGACCTTTTATGGCAACAGCCGCACAATCTGATGGAACAAAAATCTGGGAAATCGTCAGGAAAGCATCCACGGACATGGATCTGAAGGCACGGCTCCTCAAAGACAGCACAACCGTATTCAAGGAGAATAACATAACCGTTCCAAAGGGGATGAGCTTCAAAGTGCTGGAAGACACCGATACGGTGTATAACTTCATTATCCCCCCTGAGCCGGAAGGAAAAGCGGCACCCTCGAACAAAGGCGCCGAGGGCAAAGGCCCCGAGCAGCTGCTGGTCAGGGCATGGAGCGATAAAGCCTTCAAGAAAACCCTTCTCTCCGATACCATGAAGGTATTGAAAGAAAACGGCATTGGCGCTCCCGATGGAGTGACGATAAAGGCGTTTGAAGACACCGACAAGGTGAAACACCTGCTCATCCCGCGGCAGCAGACCGGGGAGCTTTCCGATTCCGATCTTGACCGGGTTGCGGGAGGGAAGAAAGGGCATTGCCATAACGATGCTTATACTCAAAACGTAGCCCAACCTGTAGGAGGTGCCATTGGAAACGCGATGCGGTCAATGGGATTATGCAACAACTACTGGAAGGAAGGGTAGCAGCGCTCACACAATGATCTTCTCCATGAACGGCATATTCGGGGAGATGCGTCCGCACATCCCCGATGTGCTCGTTTCACCCGATATCGTTTGTTCCATACACGGCCTGAACGGGAAGATTCCCGCGGCACTTTCCTCAAGGGGCATCATCGAGTGTCATCTCGGGATTCCCGGTGGAACTGCCGACTGGCAGTTGTGCGTAGAGCGCAGTGGAAGCGGCCGTGATATCGCCGCGGGAAACCTCCCCCTTGCGGACATCGATGAATCGTTCTTTACCCATCCCTCCTGGCGGAACCTGCGCCGCTTTTCACAGCGCTGGGCCGATCCCTCCTCGGTATTGTACCGGAAAGTCGATCATCTCTGGCTGGAGTTCGATCACGCATCAATGATTGCTGGAATCCCCGTACCCGGCGTGTATTTCAGCGTCGGTGATACTACCGATGATTCCTTTGAAAATACAAATTCACATAACGGCAGTGCATACGGATGGCTGTCTGAGGCTGTCGAACTGCTTCAGGGAAGTGTGCTGAACAAAGAAACGTACGGAAAGCTCATATCCTGCCTTGACGCTCTTCCCGGCGATGCGGCGCTGCACTACGCGGCAGTCAAGCCATTTCGGCAGCGAAACGTCGTGAGGATTGTGCTCACCCTCCCTGCGGGGAAACTTGAGCCGTACCTTGCCATGATCAACTGCCCCTGCCCCGCACAGGAGATAGTCGATGCCGCCAAATGGATGGAGCGCTTCGGACGGGTGCGCTGCCTTCTGGACATCGCCGATACCGTGCTTCCCGTTGTCGGTATCGAATGCCGCGCCGACGCAAGCCGGGATGGAAGAGCCGCCGGGTGGGAATCACTGCTGGACCGGTTGGTGGATGAAGGGCTCTGTACGCCTGACAAGCGCGGAGCATTCCTTTCGTGGACAGGCGTGTTCGCCACTACCCTGCCCTGCGATATCTTTCCCTGTTATGTTTTCAGAAACATCAGCCATGTAAAACTGGTGTTCCGCGCAGGCGGCCATCCCGAGGCGAAGGGGTATCTTGATTTCATGAAACAATACAAGGCGGACATTGACGTTCATGATCAACATTGTATATAATATTTATCCCTGACTGATTAATATAGCTTGACAATGCTCACGTTCACCGCAAGGATTTCAGACACTTCGTTCCCGGACGGGAGCAGTTCTCTACAAATATAAAGGCATATCCTCTTAACAGCAGTGTTTCTCTTTATCATCACAAAATTTCTAATCGAACAGGAGACCATCCATGACAGCGGACAGCACTCAGCAGGGCGCAAAAATTGGCGAGCTCATCATGAAAGCCTCATCCGACAAAGAACTGAAAGCGCGGCTTCTCAAAGACTGTGCGTCGGTGTTCAAGGAAAGCGGCATTTCAATCCCCAAAGGGATGACCGTGAAAATCCTTGAAGATACCGATACCGTATACCACTTCATCATTCCCCCGAAACCGGACAATGCGACGAATCCCGCAGGCACGGGCAGTACCGCGGACAAGGGTGCCGGGCAGCTGCTGTTCAGGGTATGGAGCGACATGGCGTTCAAGAAGTCCCTCATCGCGAACACGATGAAGGTGCTGAAGGAAAACGGCATTGCCGTTCCCGAAGGAATGACAGTCAAGGCGCTGGAGAACACCGACAGGGTCATATACCTGGTCATTCCCCGGCCGCAGACGGGGGAACTTTCGGATGCCGATCTTGACAAAGTGGCAGGCGGCAGAACAGCCCAGAAGGATTACAAAGTGTTTTGTGACAGGGAGAACCCGTTTACCGCCGAATACTGGAATAAAGTGGGTACCGGTTTTAATAAGTTTTTTAAGGGATGCATAAATCAAAATTATTATAATCAGTGATACCGACCTGTGTGCTGAGTAATAAACTGGTGTTTGATGAAGACATAGAGAACAATTCATAGCTGTCCTACAATGAATTTCACCATGAACGGCATATTCGACGAGCTGCGTCCGCATATACCCGGTGCGCTCGTCTCTCCTGAAGTCATTGCAGCCATGCGGGAGCTGAATGAAAAACTGCCCGCCGCCCTTTCGACGAGCGGCGGATTGGAATGCTACCTCGGCACGCGCGATGCGATTGCCGACTGGCAGCTCTGCCTTTTCGGCGACGGCATCGGGCGCGAGATAGTGGCGGGAAGGCTTCCCCTTGCGGACATCGACAGCTCGCTCCTTGACGATCCGGCATGGAGGCAGATCCGCGTGTTTTCGCAACACTGGGCCGATCCATCCTCGCTCCTGAATCAAAAGGTTGAGTGCCTCTGGCTGGAGTTTGACTGCGCGGCCGCGAAAGGGAGCGTTCCCGCGCCCGGGGTTTTTTTCAGTACCTACGACATCACCGGAGAATCTTCAGGCGGCAATACCCAAAAAAATAAGGGCGAACGATACGCGTGGGTGATAAATGCATTTGAGCTGCTGCAGGGAGCGCCGCTGCGAAAGGAGATGTCGCAAAGGCTTCGTTCATGCTTCGACGCACTTCCCCCGGAAGCACAGGTGCAGTACGCGGCGATGATGCTCTCGCGCGGGCGGGATACCGCGCGAATCGTGGTGATGCTCGACCCGAACACGCTGCCGGAGTATCTTGCACGGATTGAATTTCCCGGATCCGTTTCCACGGTCATGGAAGTGACGGAGTATATGGCGCGGTTCGCGTGGGGGCGCTACCTGATCGATATCTCCGACACCGTGCTTCCGGATATAGGCGTGGAGTGCTTCATAGCCGGGCAGGACCCTGAAAGCAGCAAGGTGCTCAAGAAGACGCTCCTTGACCGCCTGGTGGAGAGAGGGCTCTGCGTCCCGGAGAAGCGCGACGCATTCCTGGCGTGGCCGGGTCATTCCCCGGCCACCCTTCCCAACGAGCTCTTCCCCTGTTATATTTTCAGGAAGATCAACCATGTGAAGATCGTCTGCCGCGGCAGCGGCCGGCTGGAGGCGAAAGGCTATCTGAAATTCTCCCGCATGTTCACCGCTGACATAGTAAAGGAGCTTGAATCGCAGAAAAACGCCGCACGGCCGTAAAAACTGACCCGAGAGGAAACGGAATGTTTGGACCCTACGAACTGGAATACGGCGGCGTGCAGTATGTCGGCAATGTAAACCTGAATGAATTCCACAGGTTCAGGCGCGGCGGCGGTGCGTACCTGTTCGTCGTTGAGAGGATGGCCGCCTATCAAATATCCGACGACATTTCGGACGCCATCGACCGTGTCTGCGGATCGTTCGGCAAACTGATTCCCAAATCGCTGGTCGAGGAGCTGAGGCCCTTCGGCCTCTTGCCCGATCCCCCGGCGGCCCCACCTGACAATGACTCCACACAGGAAGAAAAAAGTGAATCGCCTGAGGAATTGAGCGTGTTCAACATCGCGCTCTTCGTCGCGCAGGAGTGCAACATGAACTGCGTGTACTGCTATGGTGAGAGTGGTACGTATGCAGGCAGCGGTTTTATGAGTGAAGAGACCGCATTCGCCTCTGTTGACTGGCTGATGGATAACTCTAAAAGCACGGAAAAGGTCAATATCTCCTTTTTTGGCGGAGAGCCGCTCCTCAACTTTCCGCTCATACAAAAAACGATTGAGTACTCAAAACGCAGGGCTTCCGAATACGGCAAAACCATCACCTATTCAATGACCACTAACGGCTCTCTACTCACTGACGATATTATACGCTTTTTAAGCAAAGAGAAGTTTGATGTGCTGGTCAGCTTTGACGGCCCCCACCCCATTCAAAACAATCAGCGCCCGTTCAGGGATGGAAGCCCCAGCTATACTGCCGTTCACGCCAATATACAGAAGCTCCTTGCAAGCATGCCCGATTCCCAGGCGAGGGCAACCCTGTACGGCGACGCCGATCCTTTCGCCATCGGGGAGGAGCTGGCCCGTACCGGATTCAGGGAATACAGCCTCATCAAGGCGGCCCCCGTACTTCTCCAGGGCGGCCAGACGGAGTCTCATAAGGAATCGGCCTTCAACCCGTCGTCGAAGAAGATCGTATCCTTCTACGAAAAAGAATGGAACGATTTTCTTCACGCGGTGAACACACGGTCGATTACAGGCATCTTTAAAACCGTCGGATCACTTCTCATTCCGCTTATAAGCGGCGAGAAGAAGTATTACAACTGCGGAGTGGGAAAAGGCATGGCCGGGATCACCGTCTCCGGCGACATTTATCCCTGCCACCGCTTTGCCGGCGTGGAAAACATGAAGATGGGTAATATCGAAGGCTACAGAGTTGAGGGCATGAACAATTACTACCGGTGCCCCGTGGTCAACATGCCGCGCTGCCTGCCGTGCTGGGCGCGCTACCTGTGCGGAGGGGGGTGCTTCTACGAAAATATGTCGCGCACCGGCGATTACCGCATCCCCGATGAAACGTCATGCGCTGAAACGAGGGCGATTTTTGAAAAAGGGATTTCCGTCCTGACCGGGCTCGATGAGGGAGACAAAGAGTATCTCGGAAAATTGTACGCCGAAAAGATGAAAAAAATCATGCCCTAGCCGTCCGCATTGCCGCGCAGGCCCATCGGGAGTCACTTGAACTTGCGCAAAATCCTCTGAAACCGCTCTCCCGCCGATGAAAGGCTGTCCATGATGATAGGATCTATTTCGGAGTCATCATGCGACTGGTTCTGCTGCATGGACGTGTTCCCGTATCCAAGAAGCTGAATGTTTGAGCGCAGGCGGTCGACCAGAAACAGCGACAGGGCGTAGAAGAATCTCGCCGCGAACCCGGTGTCCTCCTTTATTTTTCTGTTGATCAGCTCCTTTCGTATGGAAACCACGTGCGATTTCTGCATTGCTACGACCGACGCCACCGGCGGCGCTGAGTCCACAAACGACATCTCTCCGACTATCTCACCGCTTGAAAGCTCGGCAATTTTCATGTTGTTGTATATGATGTTGAACTTCCCGTCGAGCACGATGAAAAGCCTGTCTATCGGCTCATATTGTTGAATAAGAACATCGTTCTTTTCGATTCTCTCTTTTTTTCCGTTTTTTAAAATCCACTGGAGGTCGTCGTCGTTGAGCTGTCCCATGAAGTAAAACACTTTTTTCATACCGGTATCTACCGTCCTGTTTTCATTGTAAGGCAGTCATTCAAAGCCCTGACCCGCCATCAGCTGGCCGCGGTGGCTATGACTCCGGAAGGGTGACAAAGACCCCTCCCCGGACAACCCTTTTGCTGATCTTCTTGTTGACGACATCGCCGTTTTTGTCGAATGTGAATAAGCCCGTGACGCCCGGCCAGTCCTTTGTCCCGTGGAGCACGTCTGCAACCCTCGCGGGAACGGTCGATTTTGCGGTTTTCATCGCGTATGCAAGCAGCTTCAGTGTATCGTAACCCTGGGCTGCGTAGCTGTCAGGAAGCTCCCTGTATTTTTCATGGTAGCGCTCGCGGAACGATTTGTTGACCGGATCATCGCTGTTGCCGCTGTAGCTCGACATGACAATGGTGCCCTCGGCCGCCCCGCCCGCGTGCCGTATCAGCTGATGGCTGTTCAGGCTCTCATCCGCAATGATGGGAACATTGATGCCAAGCTTTCTTGCTTCCTGGATGACCATCGCAGCCTGGGGCAGCTTTCCCGCGAGGAAAATGGAATCAAACCTGTAAAACTTTCTCTGGTTCCTCATGGAATCGGAAAACTGCTTGCGGGTAAAGCGGTTTTCGTAGCTCAGCCGATCAACGATGTTCAATTCGAGGGAAGCGGCGCTCGCCTCGAAAGAGGAAGCGATGCTCATGCAGTTTTCATCCCTGAGATAGAAAATCGAGATATTTTTAAACCCCCGGCGCGATGCGAATTCAGCCATCTGCCTGCCGGTGTCGAGGTCGTTTGAAATAGTCCTGAAGACAAGATTGTGCCCCTGCGCTGTCAGCTTCGTGCTTGTCGCAAGAGGGCTGATCATGAGAATTCCGTAATACTGGTAGATGACAGATACGGGCACCGAAATGTCTGATCGCATGTGGCCTATCACCGCGACCATGTCGAGGTTATCTGAAAACTGCTGCGCCACGTGTCTGCCCGTGATGATGTTGCCGTCATCACCTTTGCTGATCAGCTTGACGGGCCGTCCGTTTATGCCTCCAGCACCGTTGATCTCGTCAAGCGCGATGGCAACTCCCCTCGCCACGTTCTGATACGGTCCTTCAGCGCCGGCGATCCCGATTTCAACGGGGCCGCGCGCTCTTGCCGCCCTGTCGGCCCGTATCTGGGCCACGCCGTATCGCATCTTTTCCTTCTGCATGGTGTTGACTATCAGGATAAAAAACCACACCACGCAGATCGCCGCGATGCCTATGAATACAGACCACAGAACAATTTTCCGAATCATGATAGTAACCTCATCATTTATGAAAGCTGCCTTGTGGCGATATCCGAAAACACGCCTCTCACTTTCATCAATTCTTCGTACCTGCCTGATTGCACAACGCGGCCCTTTTCAATGACGTAAATACGGTCCGCGTTCACGATGGTGCTGAGGCGGTGAGCGATGACGATCCTGGTCGTATTGAGATGCTCAAGGCTTTTGTTGACGATTGCCTGGGTGGCGTTATCGAGGGCGCTCGTCGCCTCGTCAAATATGAGGATCTTCGGCTTTCTCACCAGCGCCCTGGCAATCATGAGCCGCTGCTTCTGCCCGCCCGAAAGCGTCGATCCGCCTTCCGAAAGAACGGTGTGCATGCCCATCGGCATTGACCTGATATCGTCATCCAGGCCGCACATGCGCGCCGCATCCCACGCGTCATCGACGGTAAGAAGCGCGGAGCCGATAATGTTCGTCATGATGTCGCCCGACATCACCTGCCCGTTCTGAAGAACGACTCCCATCTGGCGGCGGACCATGCGAAGATCAAGCCCCGCGATATCCTGCTGGTCATAAAAGATGCTGCCGGAATCCGGCTTCTCAAACCCCAGGAGGAGCCTTGCGATCGTTGATTTCCCTGACCCTGAAGGCCCTACAAGCGCGATGAATTCACCATGGTTGGCGACGATCGTAACGTTGTCCAGCACAAGGGGGCCTTCGCTATCATATGAAAAGGAGACCTGATTCATCTCAAGCCTGCCGGTCAGCACTCCCGGGTCAGTCTTTGCCTCGTCGGATTCCGGCAGCGTCTCGAGGATCGGCAGGCTTCTCTGATATTGCGGGACCGCGCCAAGGACCGATTCCATGCTCTCCATGATCTGGATGCAGGCAGACAGGAACTGGCTGAACGCGGCATTGAACGCAAGAAATGCGCCTATGGACATCGGCTCGCTCTCCGACATGCTCACGATCAACGTAAAGATAATCATTGACGTTACTATCGGGATCATCGTGACATAGGTGTCCACGGCGTTGGCTACCACACGCGATGTGCGCGAGACGGCTCTCATGCCGCCGAATGCATCCGCCCACAGCGCAAACGCCCGCCCCTCGGTTCCGGACACGCGGAATTTGGAAATGGCCATGATGAATTCCAGCACCCTGCCCGACAGCGTTCCGCTCATTTCGGCCATCTGCTTCTGGTACTTGATCTGAAAGCGGTTTGAAACGACAATGATGGAGATGATGACGGCGGTGATGAGAAGCGCCCACATGGCGAGCTTGGAGCTGTAGTAAAACAGTAACACAAGGTTGAACGTCGAGAAGACGCCTGAGATAATCGCGTTGATGGTCGTGCCCGACAGGATCTGGCGCATCGAGTGGATACCCATTGCACGGTCCGCAAGATCGCCCGCGGAATACTTTCTGAAAAATGCGGCTGGAAGCTCAATCAGCCTGTCAATCACCGCCCCCTGAGCGTGCTGGTCAATCCTCCCTTCCATGCGCATGAATGCGATGCGCCTCGTGAATTCAAAGCTCGCGGTGGCGATTCCGGCGACGATCAACGCCATCGCCAGCATGAAGAGCTGGTTGAGCTGCACGCCGGGGATGACTTCATCGAAAATGATGCCGGTGATAACCGGAGTCAGCATGCCGAGCAGCCCGCCGAGGATTCCCATGATCAGAATGACGACCATGTCCCGCATTCTGCCCGCAATGCCGAATTTCACAAGGTCCCAGCCGTTCAGCTTCTTCGACGGGAAAGTCCTGTAGAGCATGTCCGCGAAGTAATCCAGCTTTTCGGCGACTTCCTCCGTCACCTGAATCCGCTCATTGTGCAGCGGGTCAAACATCTCGTATTTACCCGGCGCCCTTTGCAGAAGCGCGACGGGACGCTTGTCCTCCATGATGTACCCTACCATGGGACCGCTGTCCATGCTCCACCACGCTCCCTTCAGGGCGACCCGACGTGACCTTATTCTTGACGCCCTGACGATTGATTCAAGCGAGCTTCCCTGGTGCTCATGTTCCGGATGGGCGGGCGTGCTGATGTCAATTTTCAGGTGCTCTGCGATTTCCCGGCACACCACCAGCATGGGATCGCCTGTTTCAGGGGATTCTTCGACGGCCGTTTCGCCGTTGACAAGACGCCGGAAAGAATCAAGAGCCGTGTTAATGCTGTTCCGCTGATTTTCTGTTCGCTGAAGAATTCTCTCGTACTCGCGTGCGAGATCCTGCTGTATGCTATATTGGATGAGACGGACCAGCAATCCCTGGTACCGGGCGAAATCCTGCCAGAAACTCCCTTTTTGCAACGCATCCCTGGTTGTTGACGCGTGCAGTACGCTGTTTTCAGCGCAATTCATACATGACAGGTACGTAGCAGGGAAAAGCCCATCCTCTTTTTTCAGGGGCAGCGATTCAATTCCGTTGAAGTGCACATTGCCTTTTTCAACCGAGACCCACAGCGTGCCTTTCCGGGGGAATATCAATTCACCCGCCTCGAAGGCCTGGTTTTTCTTCACGGAAATGTCGCGGGAGTTTCTCGGGGCGCTCCCGCAGTCCGATAACGCGCGTGAAGCGTTTTCAATCCATCCGTCGATCGCCGAGGCGACGGAGGCGATGTGGGATGCATTGTTCGCCAGTTTCTTCAACTTCGCGACGGGGATTTTCACCACTTTCGCGTCAATCGTTCCATTGACGAACAGTGCGAGCCCGTGCTTTTGCAGAACGTCCTTCGGGAATCCAAAGAAAATCCGTCCCTGCTCCAGGTGCATAATCGAATTCCTGGCCCCGTACGACATGTCGTCGTTGAGAGTGACGGCAAAAATGTCCAGATTGCCCTCACTGACATAATAGAAACAGTCCCTGTCGTTCAATTCGAAGCCGCTTCTTCCCCCGGCTGCGAGAACAGTCTTTTCATTTTCAAGAATTTTTTTCATTATCTCTTTCTTTTGCGGTTCACCGAATGAATCGCCCGTACCCGGCGCCTGTCAGCAGTTCATTCCGCCTCATATCGACCTTATCAGACCTGCATATTTCCCATTGTATTTCATCAACTCTTCGTGCGTGCCTCGCTCAGAGATCACTCCCCTGTCGAGCACAATAATTTCATCGCTGTCGCGTATAGTGCTCAGGCGGTGCGCGATGATGACGCAGGTGCAGCCCCGCCTTCGTATGTTTCCGTCAATGACCATCTCGGTGGCCGGATCAAGCGCGCTGGTCGCTTCGTCAAGCACCAGAATGGTCGGCCGGCCGCACAACACCCTGGCGATCTCGAGGCGCTGACGCTGCCCGCCGCTGAAGTTTCTGCCCATTTCCGCCACTTCGCCGTCATAACCTCCAGGGCGGGATACGATATCGTCATGGATGCATGCGTCTTTCGCCGCTTCTATCATGACATTTTCCGGGACTGTGGAATCCCACATTGTCAGGTTTTCCCGGATGGTGCCCTTAAAGAGAAATATCTCCTGGTCAACCAGCCCGATGGAATTTGTGAGCATGGACCTCTGAATGTCGTTGTAGTGCTTGCCGTCAAAAAAGATTTGCCCGTCCCACGGCGCATAGAGCCCGGTTATCAGCTTCGCCATTGTGGATTTACCGCATCCGGAACCGCCGACGATCGCGATCCTGCCTCCCGGCTTAATTGACAGATTGAAGTGGTCGATCAGCGGATCCGAAAGCTTGCTGTATCCGAACTTGATGTCCTTCAACTCGATATTCCCGCTCAGCTTCAATGGCCGGACTCGCGTATCGACATTTCCGTACAGGCTGTCCGCAAATCCCTCCTCGCTGACGCGCTTTTCGTCGTTTGCAATGTACTGGTCGACCGGATACTGCATCACATCGTCAAGCCTGTTGATATCGCCCTCGGTCTCCTGAAGGGTGTTGCCTATGGTCACAAGCTTGTTGACCGGCTCCATGAAGCTGGCCATGAGGCTCTGGTACGCGATAAGCATACCCATGGTGAGGGACCCGTCAATGACGCGCAATCCGCCGATACTGAGAATTGCGACCGTGTTGAATGTCATGAGAAACGGAGGGACCACACCCAGAAGGTTCGATGTCAAGCCAAGTCTCTGCTCCGCATCAAGGGTCTTGGCGTGGTAACCCGCCCACTTTGAGAAAAAATCTGATTCGTTGCCCGAGGCCTTGAGCGACTCGATCATCTGGAGACCGGACATCACGGTCCCGACGAGCTTGCCCCTCTCGTTGAGCAGGCGCTTGTTGCCATCCACCCGTTTTCGCGAAATGTATTTAAGGAAAACAATGTTTATCGAAGCGATCAGAATGCCTATCAGGGTCAGGAGAACATCGTACTGGAAGAGGAGGAACGCGAAGAAAACCGCCATGATGAGATCGAGAATGGTCGTCGAAATGTCGCTTGAGAGCAGCCGGGCCACCTTGTCGTTTATCTCCACCCGGTTTCCGATCTCGCCGCCGTAGCGCTGGGTAAAGAACTCAACAGGAAGCCGCAACACGTGCCAGAAGAACCTGCTCGAATCGACGATCGCGAGCTTCATGTCGAAGCGCATGAGGAAGTACTGCTGAAGCCATGTAAGGCCGGCGCGCATCAGCGCGGTCATGCCCATGCCGATGAGCAGCAGCGTAAACCATTCCTTTTTTTTGCCGACGAGGATATCGTCGATGAAAATTCTGCTGAAGGTCGGCACTACCAGACCCGGAATGATGAGAAGAAAACTCACAAGTATGACGAACAGCACCGCGTGCTTCAATCCCGCGAGTCTTTTGCTGAAGGACTTGAACGGCGACGGCTTCTCGCCGCCCTGTACAAAGTCATCCCCCTTCTCAAATGTCAGGACGACGCCCGTGTAGGCATGGTCAAACTCTTCTTCGGGCACAATCCTCGGGCCTTCGGCGGGATCGTTCAGGAACACCTTGTTTTTCCCGAATCCTTCGACCACGAGAAAATGGTTGAAGTTCCAGAAAACGATAAATGGCGGCTTCAGGGAGTACAGCTCTTCGAGTTCTTTCTTGTATCCCTTCCCGATCAGCCCGTATCCCTGGGCGGCCCTGACCATATTGCTGGCCTTGGTCCCGTCGCGGGAGACGCCGCATCGTATGCGAAGCTCCTCAAGCGGGACGATCCTCCCGTGGTGCGCGAGAATAATGCCGAGCGCGGCGGCGCCGCATTCCACCGCCTCCATCTGCAGCAGTGTCGGGGTGACGACCCTGCCGGGTTTTGCAACGGTGTCGCTTTTCTTTTTCAGGAACAAAGCTACAGCCCTATCGTTGAAGTGAAGAACGGTATGATGTAGCTGATCGGACGCTTCTTTCCGACCGTGATATCACCCACGCAGAGAGTGCCGCTTTTTATCTGTATCGAGGAGGTGTTTCCTGTCGACCACCTGTATTCGCCTTCCTTCCGGATGTCCGGTATGAAATCCACCATGACCGCGTAGGGCGTCACCTTCGCGAACATCTTTGCGAGCTCCTCGTTGCCGAGCGTGTTCATCATCCCTTCGTAGGTGACGGGGTATGCCGAGACCGATGTCACAAGACCGAGCAGGCTGCCCGTTTCCTCTTTCTTGACCGACGCCGGAGTGACGTCGATTTCCATGCCCGGCTTCACCTTTTTTCCTTCCCCGATGGGTATGTAAATGATTGCGCCGAGTTTTTCATCGGGATTTTCAACGCTGAGAATGGTGGTTCCCTCCCTGATGATGGTGCCCTGCGAAACGTTGATCTCGACTATTCTTCCCGAGATTGTGCTCACGATCCTTGAATCAATGTTCAGCTTTTCTTCCTTGATCTCGACCTCCCTCCTGAGCGAGTTCAGTTCCGACACTCCGTTGCTTATGGAAAGAAGGGCCTCGTTGATCTCGCCCCGCGTGGATTCGACCTTGGAGGGCGTAATCAATCCCTTTCTCATCAGCTCTTCCTGGTCCGCTAGGCGCTTTTTCAGAAATCCTACCCGGTTGTTGAGGTTGATGGTGAGCTGCGCGTTGTACGCCTGCTTCTCGCTGAGGCGCGCGCGCAGGTTCTGGAGCTCGGTGAACCGGATAGGATCGCTGACCCTCGCCACCACCTGCCCGGGATTTATGTAATCATTGACTCCCACGAATATCTCGGATACCTGGCCCGATCCGAATGACAGCACCCTCGATACGCCGCTCTGGCGCATGATGATGCCGTCTCCCTTGACTTTTATAGGGATCGATCCGAGAAAACCCCACACCAGCGCCATAAAGAGAATCATGCCGAAAGTCGCAAGCGCAAGCCACCCATACGGAGTGGTGACCGTGGTCATCATGTCAAGCTGTTCCGGGGACGCCAATCTGTCCAGAGATGCTTTCCGGAATA
>CAZPZJ010000020.1:0-12030 GCA_964591055.1 uncultured Leptospiraceae bacterium | reverse complement strand
TCGCCGTTGAACGCGTTTTCATAAATAACCACCGCTTCCTCTGTCTTTTCAAGTTCGTTGACGGCGTTCCGCAGGGCGTAGACGCTGAGCAGCACGTTTGACTTTATTGTGTTATGCAATTCCTTGTGCTGAATCCTGAGCTGTGCGAGCTGGGCGGTCTTCTGCTCGTATCGTCCGTACGCGGTGTTGTTCCCGAGCGGATATTCCGCCACGAGCATGACCGACATGTCCATCCCGGGCTGGTGCTTTTTCGTCGCGGAGAAATAATTCTCTTTCCCTTCACCCCTGTTGCTTCCCTCGTAGCCGAGCCCTAACTGTACATTCACCTCGGGAAGGATGTGATTTCGGGATGATGTGACCTGCGCCCCGGCCGCGCCGATGCGCTCAGTCAGCGCGCCGATCTCCATCCGTTTCTGCAGGGCGACCGCGATGTACGACATCCTGGTTTCTACAAGCTCATTGATCTTTTCCTTCCTGACCTGGGGAAAGTCATCGGCGGGGGATATGTAGGCATCGAGATCGTCATACGACACGCCGATGGTCTGCGCCAGCGTCGTTTTTGTCTCAACAAGCATCTGTTCGGCATTATAACAGGAATTCACCTTGTCGGCCAGGTTCCCCATGGCGTTTTCAATCTCTACTTTGGGGACTTCGCCTCCCTTCGCCAGCGCTTTGGTGTTCTCCAGCAGGACCTTGGCCCTTTCCATCGCGCCTTTCAGTATGTCGAGCTGCTTGTACGCATACACGTAGTTCCAGTACGCGATGACGGTATTGTAAGCGGCTTCTGAAATGACAGCCTGCAGATCGTACAGGCTCGCTTTATACTGGAGCTTGTTGGCAATCGTGTCAGCGGAGTAGTTCTTGTCTCCCACCAGCGGCAGCAGGGGAACGTTCACTTTGAAATCAAACCTTCCGATGTTCTCGGTATAGCTGTATTCCGGAATTTCTGACGCCCCTTCACCCTTGTACGTCGTGTTGTACTGATACTGCTTGAGGGTATAGCTGCTCTCCATGCTGGGCCCGAAGCTGGTGGTTTTGCTGAGATTGACAGCGGCCTGTGGCACCACTGTTTTCCCGTGCACGGTGTAGGGGTCCTCGTATGACAGGCTCCTGTCTACCTCAGCTCCTCCGCTCGCACCCAGTTTCCAGTCAAAAGCGCCACTGGTGATTTTAACGGCCCCCCTGCTTTCATCAACGATGCTTCGCCTGGTCTGGATTGACGGCTGGTAGAGAAATGTTTTCTGAATTGCGTCAAGAAGATATATCGACCGGGGACGGAAGGAAGGTGTGTCATCATTATGCCCTGTGGCCTTGCCGTGTTCCTGAACGGGAACAGTGCTCCTGGTCTCTGCCGGGCCTGCAAAAACCGCGCCTGACCGGCGACATGGAAAAAAGAGGAAAAGCGACGCACCACACAGGCAGATAATGACGCAGAGGCGCACATGTGAATGGATCATAGAGTGTATTTATGGCAATTGTGTTTTCTCACAACACCTGCCGACGCGCTAGAACCATCCAGACCGTAAAATCCGGAGATGTGTTGAAACGCCGGACTTGCCGTGCCAATTGCGCCAATCCTGTATGTTTATTCACGCTGGAGAACGTGTTAATATCACACAAACGCTTTCTCATTGTCAATATATTTATTTTCAACCATTCTCTAATTGCATTATCTCACATGCCTTTTTGTTCACGAATTCCTGTTTACACAGATTGTTTATTTCATGCTTGCATTCAGCCTGAAATGATGTGATAATTCCACAATCCGAATGGGCCGTACAGTTGGAACGGGAGGAACGGCATGAAAGACGGGAAAGGGTTCTCACATCCGCGGAATCGAATACCTTCATCCTTTTTTGACCGCAACATCTTTTACATGCTGCTCGGTGTGGCTGCGATCGTACTCGCCTCGTGCATAATCTACTTTATAGATTTTGTCCCCTCGCTGTCGCACCTCGACATAACCATGTTTTCAGGCCCGACGACAGGGAATTACTACAGCACGGTGCAGCGCGCCACTGAACTCGCCGGGCAGAAGCGCGGAAGGATCGTCAATGTCGTCACCAACGGCTCCCTCGACAACATCACCAGGATTTCAGCCATGAAAGGCGGCGCGTTCGCCCTGGCGCAGAACGGCATGCCGTGGCCGACGGGAATGGAGCTCATCGCCCATATCAAGTCCCCGGAAACCGTGTTTTTTCTGGGCCCGCGCGCGGATTACGTCACCTCGCTTGCGCACCTCCGCGGCAGGAGGATCGGCATCGGCCCGAAAGGGAGCGGAACGGCCTACCTCGCGGAACGCATATTCACCGGTCCCGGCATGAAGGATCTCAACGTCATCCTGTCGAACCACTCTGCGGACGAACAGCTCGATCTTCTCAGGCGGGGGGTGCTCGACCTCGGCGTGTTCGTCATCAGCGACAGGTCATCGTTCATTGAGAAGGCGGTGCGCGACGACGGCATGCAGATCGCAGGACTGAAGCAGTGCGAAAGCATAGCCATGCGCCTGCCATTCCTTCGTCCTGAATTCATCCGCGAGGGGCTGTACGACCCGGTGAGGAACCTCCCTCCCTCCGACCGCAAGGTCCTCAGGATGGACACGCTCATCATAAGCAACAGCAGGGCTCCCCGCTCCGACGTGATTGGAGTGCTTTCAGTGTTCAGCGGCATCTACCCCAACCTGATCAACTACAACCGCTCGATAAGCAATTACACCGGCATGGAGATGTCGCCCGCCGCACAGGACTTTTTCAACAACCACGGGCCTGAAGCGCTCGACCGTTACGCCCCGCGACTGATGAACATCGTACCCCTGGGGAGCCTCGTGCAGCTCGCGATGGCGGTGAGCATCTTCTTCAACCTGATGGGAGTCGCCAACCGCTTCCTTCTGTGGCGAATCGACGCCAACCGCGTGACGATAGAAACCGCCATCAGGGAGCTTTTCGGCTCGGACTATCTTCCGGATGAGATAGAGCGCCTTCCGACAGGAGCGGCGCATGACATGACGGCCCTCGACTCCGTCATCGCATCACTCGATGCGCTCAGATCGCGCTGCCGACGCCAGTCGCAGTCAATGCTTGTGCCGATGGGGGCGGAGATGGCCTATCGCTACCAGGAGGAGATCATAAGCAGAAATCTCGCGGCGCTGAAGTCGTACAGGGCGCGGCACTCGTGAAAAACTCTTGTTTAGGTGAATACCATGAACATTGAATTTGCGCCCATGAGCGAAGAGCACGGCCCGGAAATCATGGAGATATTCAACCACTACATTGCGAACAGCTTTGCTGCGTATCCTGAAACCACGCTTCCACCGCAGGCGTTCGCGATGTTTCTCCAGATGACAAAGGGCTATCCCGCGTTCGCCATCATTGACGGCACGCGGGTGGTCGGCTTCTGTTTTCTGCGCGCCTACAATCCAATGCCGGCATTCAGGGCGACAGCGGAAATCACATCGTTCATCCATCCTGAATTCACCGGAAGGGGAATCGGAAAGGCCGCCCTTTACAAGATCGAGGAAAGCGCGCGCGAAACGGGGATAAGCCGTATACTGGCCTCCATCTCCTCCCTCAACGACGGAAGCATCCGGTTTCACAAGGCACACGGATTTTTAGAATGCGGGAGATTCCACGGTATAGGCGTCAAGAGAGGAAAGGTGTTCGATGTCGTATGGATGGAAAAGCAGATACTCTGAAGTCACACTGAGCCCGTATTCAACGGGTTTCACCGTCCACATCGGCACACTTGAGCCCGAACTTCTCGTCCTGCTCGTAGTTGCCAATCGGCTCGATGTGGATGACGATATCGAACACGTTGTCGAGCCTGGCCTTGATGCCGCGTTCAATCCTTCCGGCGATGGTGTGCGCGTCACGTACGGTCATTGAGCCGTCAACCTCGACATCGAGGTCGATGATGTACATGGCCCCCGCCCTGCGTATCCTGACGCGGTGCGGGTTCACCGCCCCCGACACTTCGCTCACCGCCTGGAAGATCGCCCTGTAGGGGCCCTTTTCCTCGTGGCCCTCCATCAGCTCCACCACCAGGCCCCGGAGGATTCTCACCGCGCCGGCCATGATCCAGATGCTTATTGCAATCCCGATGATCTTGTCGAGCGATGGCATGCCCAGTAAATGCACCGCCCCCAGGCCCGCGAGCACCCCCGCCGACATGATCACGTCGTTGAGCATGTTATGCCCGTTGGCAGCGAGCATGGCGCTTTTCGATTTCTTCCCGAATGAAAACTGGCTCCAGGCGAGCAGCGCTTTTCCGCAGATGGAAATGACCGTGACGCACAGGGCCGTACGACCGGGGATAATGAAAGTCTCGTGGTTGATGAACCGGTCGATCGTGAAAATGAAGAGCTGCCCGCCCATGAAGAAAATCACGAACGCGAGCACCAGCGTCGCAACCGTCTCGGCGCGGTGGTGTCCGTACGGATGCTCGCGGTCGGGCGGACGGGCGATGATCACCGACGCCGCGAGCGTAACCGCCGAGATCACCACATCTGACAGGCTGTCAAGACCGTCGGCGAGCACGGCGGTGCTGCCGGCAAAGACGCCCGCACCCACCTTGAGCACGGCTAGCGCGAGGTTGCCGACGATTGCAATCCATGAGGCAAGTTTAATTGTTGTCACACGCTCCATCGATCACTCCATGCCATTTGCACGTTGTATTAGCGCATGGAACAGCGGGATTGTCAAGGGCTCAAGCGGTGGGAATCATTTTCCCTCCGGGCGCACCATGGATTTTTGCGCAGGGCGCTGGCATTACTCACATTTATTGCACTGAAATGTGATATGGCATGAATACAGTGCTTCTCACTCCGCGTAGAGCCACGCGGAGCCCTGGTCGCCAAACACAATATCATCCTGATACGCACCCATCACAAAGGTGCTGCCATCTGCCGAGATCGCCACACTGTATCCGTAATAATCATTCGACGCACCATCGCTCACCGTGATCTTTCGCATCAAAACATACGATGAACCGTTCCAGTGATACACGTATGTCGAACCCTGGTTTGGATGTGACTCAATATCATCCTGATACGCACCCGCCAATACAACAGTACCATCGCCTGAAATAGCGACGCTGAATCCAAAGCGGTCACTAAGATAACCATCATCAGGTATAATTTTCACTTCCCCCCATGATGAACCGTTCCAGCGGTACAAGTAAATTGCACCAGAGTAGTTCCCGGTTGCAATATCAGCAGGCGCACCAGCTACAACCGTACTTCCATTCTTTGACACTGCCACACTGGTGCCAAACACAGCGGCGTCAGATCCATCACTTGGCATAATCTTCGATTCCACCCAGGATGAGCCGTTCCAGCAGAAAACGTACGCTGAACCTTGATTAGTAAGCGTAATATCATCTTCAGGAGCACCCACCACTACGGTGTTTCCATTGCCGGAGATTGCAATACTTGTGCCAAATTTATCATCATTCGCTCCATCGCTCGCTGTGAGTTTTTCCATCTGAACATACAATGATCCGTCCCAGCGGTATACATATGCCGAGCCTGCACCATTATAATGCGCTCCAACCGCAATGGTGCTGCCGTCAGCCGAAACCGCTACACTGGTACCGAAACGATCATTTGACACTCCATCACTGCCTGTGATTTTATTTTCCATCCATGAGGAACCATTCCATCGATATACGTATGCTGCGCCCTTGTAGGAATCATTACCAGGCGCTCCTGTCACTACGATATTGCCGTCATCAGAAACGGACACACTGTAACCGAAAAGATTTATTGCAGTTCCGTCGTATGCCGTAATTTTCTTTTCCACCCACGATGAACCGTTCCAGCGGCACACCCATATCGATCCCTGATTGTTTAAAGGAGCATCATCTTGTGGCACCCCAGCCGTCACTGTACTGCCATCAGCCGACACCGCGACGCTGTAGCCAAACCAGTCAGAACCCGCCCCATCGCTGTCATAAAACTGCTTTGTGCCGTGGAAGTAGTTGGACTGCAGCGCGTCCATCTGGTCGTTGAATAAGCTCTCACAGGACAGCACAACTCCCGCAGTAATTATCATCAGGATCAATGCCATTATTCTTTTCATACCAATTCCTCCGGCAATAATTTCATGATCGTTTCATCTCCACATACGCCCGGAACAGTGACACACCTTCAGGGCATATTACCACAGCGCTACTACTCCCGCGCGCACAAACACCATGCGCATTGACTCGTCCTGTTCGTATATCACGCCGTAGCCGCCTCCCGCGGTCAGGGCGATACTGTCCGTTATCCGCCACAGCAGGGAAAGTTCCGCGATTCCCATGGGCTCAAAGGCGCTTTCCGTGACCGTGTCCAGCGCGAAGGTTGATGCATTCCGCTTTTTGAAGGTAGTCCTGCAGTAGGCGTATCCCAGCTCAACCGACGGCACCGCGTACAGCCCACAGAACAGATTGAGCCTGTAACGAAATGCGGCAAGCATGGGTGCAATCCACGCGGAATCGGCGTCCCGGTACTCGCCGCCGAAATGCCAGCAGCCGGCGGTAATGCCCATGTCCAGGCCCTCAAGCAGAAGGCCGCTCGTTCCCGCGGTCATTGTGCCGCCGTATCCCGGACCGTACATATCTGCGAAGATCCCCTGCGGAATCACATAGTCGAAGCGCGCCTCAATAAACAGGCTCCAGGGCGATCCTCCCACGGTGATATCGGCGCTGTCTTCGGATTCATCGCCCCGGTCATCAACGCTTGAGATCTCGAAGCGGTTTCTCACGTTGGGGACAAGGCCGCGCGCGGTGTACTCCGCCGCCTCAACCTTCGCCTCCCGCTTCTTCCCCTCCCCGGTACGCCGGTACACGCTGTAACCGGCAATCTTACCGTCAGGATCGGCGCCCGCCTGCCAGCGCAGCGTGGCGGTGATTGCCCCGTCAGATCCGGGAGCGCCTTTCACCGCAGTGATCTCACCCGGAGGATTGGGGCGGATGTTTTTCGTCATGATCTCAAGCTCGTTGGATGGCAGCGACTCCTCGTTTTTTTCGTCGATGGCGGTCACCTTGAACACATAGGCGGTATTGCTCTTGAGATCCCGCACCGTAAGCGAGGTGCGGCGGCCCTCGTCGATCGCCCTGAAATCGCTTTTGCCTTTCTCGCTCATGTAGAGGCGGTAATGCTTCACGGGATTGTAGGGGGGATACCACGTAAGGCTTGCGCGGTCGGTTTCCGCCGTCCCTGCAAGCCCGGACGGGTTGCGCTCCGCGATGAAGAGAACCTCCGACCGCTTGAAGGTCTCCTCCCTGGGGCTGGTGAGCTCCTTCCTGAAGGTGTAGGTCTTCTGGTCCTCGTCCACGATGTACGCCTCGAAGTTCTTGCCGTTGCGCATCTGGACGTGGATCTTTCCCATGTTGAGCTCGGTGTAGAGGATGCGCATGATCCGCCCGCGCGGGATGGTCTCGCTCTTTCCGTCCTTCTTCCTCACCGTGACTGTAAGCGCGCTTTCCCTGGTGATGGTTCCATTGATGATGCCGCCATCCCTCAGAAATACGTTTTCACCGAACGCCCGGCCAATTGAAATCATTGCAAGCGCACACGCGCATACGGCCAGCAGATAACCTTTGTTCATATCCTTCCCCCGAAACAAATCTCGCGGAATTATAAATGAATTATGTATTACTATATAATCAGCAAGGTCAATAATAAAACATTCTTAAATATGAATTACCAATTGTATCTCGTTTTTTATATGTATATGAATTGATTATTGTTCATTTACATACCTTCACTACTTATTGGATAATTCAGATTTAAAATTTGATTTTTACACTCTCATGCAAATTTACGCCTCCGGTGAACAGGCTGAAAGGTATTTGACATCCATAGCATTGTATGCCATCATATCGATCAAACAACATGCAGGAAGAGTTGCGATGAACACATTGACTGTCGCGACCGTGCAGATGGAATCGCGCAACGGCGATTACGAGGGCAACCAGGCGAGGGCGGAGTCGCTCATCATGGAGGCGATACGCCGGAAAGCGAGGCTCATCGTGATCCCGGAGTTCGCGCTGGCCGGGTACACCTTTACTGACGCGATCTGGGAAGGCGCCGAATACCTGAAGGGCCCGGCATACCAGTGGCTGAAAGCCATCTGTCGGAAGCATGACGTATTCATCGCCACCTGCGTGCTTGAGCGCAGCGGATCCGATTTCTTCGACACGCTGATACTGGTGGGCCCGGGCGAGGGCGATTTCTGGAGCCATCGCAAGATCGAGCCGGCAAGCTATGAGGCCTTTTTCTTCAGGGGAGCAGGCGTCAATCCCTGCGTGTTCGACACCCCCCTCGGCCGCATTGGTGTGGCGATATGCTTTGACTCCAGCAAAACCCATACGCTGAGAGCGCTGATAGACGGCGGGGCGCAGATCGTGCTTGTCCTCTACTCCTGCCCTTCACTGCCCGGCTTTATTCCCCAAAGCATGAGGGACAACTGGGACAGCTCCTACCGCATGACGGCCGACCTGTTCCAGCGCATTCTCCTCGTCCCCGTCGTGAGCTGCAACAAAACCGGTGTCGTGGAAACGCCTCTTCCCCTCATTCCGCTGTACCGCGCGCGGATGCAGTTTCTCGCCAGCTCGTCAATACTGAATTACGACGGGACACTGCTCGGAACGATGGAAAGCGGTGCCGGCGTGCTGTCTGGAGAAGTCAGCCCTGGCGAAGGCCGCATCATGGAGGCGGCCCGATTGCTTGCACCCCCCGGACGCTGGATGCCGCAGTACGGTGTTGCGGTCAGGGCGCTTGCCGAATTCACGCACCTGCTCGGCAGGGTCCGCTACTCGCTGAGCTGGAAACGAAGGAAGGCCGCCCGCGTTACAGCCTCCCGCTGAGATGCGGCCCTGAGGCATTGCGGATACCGGGCAGCGTATCGTCTCCGAACAATGATCTCACTACGGGGAGCTTGGAGAGATGGGATTCAATTATGTGAGGGAGTACACGCTTAAACGGAACAAGGATCGCGTAATAGACCTGGGAGCTGCGGGGAGCTTTAAAGAAGTGGTTCCACTGATCTCCGGAAATCCGGATACAATGAACATTCACGGCGCGCACTTCACCGCCATCCATACCATCCTGGCATCCCATGCCAAAAGAGTTTTTACCGCCTTCCGCAGCCGGGAGGAGCCCGGTATCCTCGTAATCGTCTGGGACGGATTTCCGTTTTACCCGCACATCGAGGAAGGCGGAGATTTCATGCTCCAGACGATGTACGATGACAGCCGTGTGCGGCATCTCATCATCGACAACACCTGCGTCCGTTCCAACTGGCTCAGCGAGAAAATGAAACGCTACCTCTCGGATGCATGGCATCCCGGTCTGATTCAGCTTGGCCTGAAGAGCTTCTGCCACCTTCAGGCCCTGAGCTTTCTCGGCGGCCACTCATTTCAGGAGTTCGCGAAGCTCGTTTCGGAGAGCATCACTGACATCGCCAAAAATCTCGGCATGCCGCCGTTCCGGTATTATCCAATTGAAACAGCGGACGCCTCCACAGGCGGCACAATAGAACAAAAAATACGCATTTCAGCCTTCGAAAAAGCCATGCGGATTATCCGAGAAACAGGTCAGCCGGACCTGGCATCCGGCCCGGCTGACTGAAAATGTTCACAAAGGTTAAAGCCTTTAAAACACGTAGATGGCGCTCACAAAGATGCCGTAGAGGTAGTCGTTCAACCACTTGTCCGGGAAGGCGTCCTCGCCTGTCGTGTTTTCAGTAAATTTTACCCTGAGCCACTGGAATCGCAGGCCCAGCGATATGATCGGAAGATCGTTGCCGGGATTGAATCCGATCATCGGCTCGATGTTCATTCCGAATTGCTCCATGGATGTTGTCGTCATCACGTCGGTCCTGTGCTCCCCACTGGCAAAGTTGTCATCACTAGTGTAGGAGTAACGCTCATGCTTCGTATTGTCAAAATTGCCCCACATGTACATGCACGAAAAATTGGCTGAGAGAAAAACCCTTTCGCTGAGAGCTCGTGTGACTCCCAGACCGATCGCGGGCCCGTGAAACGGCGTAACGAATTCCGCGTTCTGGGTGTCCGTTTCGTCAATCGCACCCCCTGTCGGGGACATTGTGCGTATTTCCGTGTACCTGTAATCAAGTCTGAGGTACAGATACTTGTAACCGACAAACACCTTGAACATGTCGTCCAGGCGATAGCTGAGCGCCGAGTCGATGTCCACCCGGAGCACGTCAAAATAATACCCTCCCGTGATTTGCGTGTTGGAGTGGCCTTCGAAATCGCTGTACAGCGACTGCCAGTGCGTGGATTGCCTGCCCGCAAGCCCTGCAAGCGAGAATGTGAAATCCGGCGAAAGGACAAAGCTGAACACCGGGCCCGCCAGCATTCCGGTGCCCTGGTCGATATCGCTCATACCGGAAGCTCCAAGGTCCCGGTAAAAAGGCACCCAGACGTAATACCCGCCCTTGGCTCCCACCATCACGTCGGCTGCGTACGACTCGACCGCCGTAAACGCCGCAATCACTACGGCGACTGCAATCAAAAATCTTTTAAGCATATATCCTCCCTTGTAAAAACCTAATATGATGCCAATCAATATTGAAACGCACATACCCCACATGAAGCACTGTTCAATGCCAGTCGGCTCTGAAGATCACTGTTCACGCGGTACGCGGACTGCAAATGTATTCCCTCCGTTTGTTGTGTGTCGCAGATATCCCCCCAGCTGTTCAGCCAGCATTTTCACCATGGTGATTCCAAGACCTGAAGGATTATCAAGGTCGAAATCCGTCGGGGCTCCGATGCCGTCATCGCGCACTGAAAATTCAATATCATTGTCATACTGTCGAAGCTCAATGACGAGCAAACCGCTTCGGCCCGCCGGAAAGGCGTGCTTGAACGCGTTCGTCAACAACTCGTTGGCGATAAGGCCCCAGGCGGAAGCGTTCCGGGCGCAAACCGTTGCCGGAGATAATCTGTGTTCAATAGCGATAGTATTTTCATGTCCGGCGAAGATGTCGGAGAGATTGGAGATGATCGACCTCAGGTATTGGTCAAGATCGATCTGAGTGATATCGTCGCTTCCAGCGAGGAGCGCGTTCAACGAGGAGAGCGACCGTATTCTGCCGCTCATCGCCTCAAGCACTCCCCTGACTGCAGGATTGTCCGACCTGTTCATTTCAAGGTTGATGAGTCCTGCGATCATGGCGAGGCTGTTTTTCATTCGGTGCTGCATTTCAACCATAAGCCGGCTTTTTTCTTCGAGCGCCTGGCCGAGCTCGCGCTCCATGCGCTTACGGGCGGTGATGTCAAGCAGGGTTACCGCCACACCCCTTGACGGATCGGCCGCATCAAGCGGACTTGCGCATATCAGCACGTCCACCGGATTTCCCTCCCTGCTGTAAATGACAGCTTCCACCATCCCCAGGCCTGTGGCTTCCATCGGCCCGTAGAGCTCGCGGCCTACTTTTTCGTATTCTTCATCGGTCCTGTAGAATATCCTCGTCTTAATGCCAAGCAACTCTACTTCGGTATACCCCGTTATCCTGCACATTTCCCTGTTCGCTTTCATGATCACCCGATCGACAATCATTACAGCACCTGCGGGAGAGGCGTTGAAAAGGCTTCGGAACTCCGACTCGCTTTTTCGGAGGGCCTCCTCCGTCTGCTTCAGCCTGGTCACATCAAACACGACCGTCGCAACTCCCTTTGTGACATCCGCCGGGTCCACCGGGCTTCCCCCGATCATCGCGTTGATGGTGGAGCCGTCTTTATGCCGCAGATTCACCTCTGTAAGGCCAAATCCATCTTTTTTGATGGCGTCGTAAAAATCTCTTCCAACGCGATCATAATCCCCGTCATTGAAATACAGCATCCTGGTCAGATTGCCGAGCAGCTCCTCCTCTGAATAACCGGTGATGCGGCACATGACGGAATTTACTTTCCGGAACTGCCGCTGCCTGAGCATGCCGATTCCCGCCGGCGTCGCCTCGAACAGGCTCATAATCTCGGCCTGGCTTTCGTTCAGCGCTTTCTGCGCCCGCCTGCGTTCGG
>CAZPZJ010000019.1:4773-28791 GCA_964591055.1 uncultured Leptospiraceae bacterium | reverse complement strand
AATCGCGCACCGAGCAAAAGCCGCAGCTTTCCGACCTCAGGGAATCGGGCGCCATAGAGCAGGACGCCGACGTGGTGATCTTCATCTACCGCGAGGAGAAAGTCAAAAAGGAAACCTCCCGCAAGGGAATCGCCGACATCATCGTCGCCAAGCAGCGCAACGGCCCTATCGGCACCGTGGAGCTGATGTTCTGGGAGCAGCACACCCGCTTCGACAACTACGACAGGGTGCACGATTTCCAGGGGACGGTTCCGGGATGACGCAGGGCGCCGAAGAGAAAGGGATGTTCGTTCGCGCGATCGAGGAAGTGGGCGGCCATGTGCTGTTTTTCAGGGACACCGTGCGCTGGACATTCAGGCCCCCCTTCGACGGCAAAAACATTCTCAACCAGATGCTCGAGATCGGCTACCGGTCGCTGCCGGTGACCGCGATCACGCTGTTTTTCACCGGCATGGTCATGGCGCTGCAGGTGGGCCGCGCGATGGACAAGCTCATGGCGGGATCGTCGATCTTCATCGGGAGCGCCGTCTCGATCTCGATGCTCAGGGAGCTGTGCCCCGTGCTCACGGCGCTTCTTCTGGCCGGCCGCGTGGGCTCCGCGATCGCCGCTGAAATCGGCACCATGCGCGTCACCGAGCAGATCGACGCGCTGGTCACGCTCTCGGCCAACCCGGTGCAGTACCTCTCGGTGCCGCGCTTCCTCGCCTGCCTGACCATGACGCCCGCGCTCACGGTCATCACCGACATCGTCGGCATTCTGGGCGGGGCGTTCATCGCGTTCTTCGCGCTTGGCATCACGGTGGACAAGTACGTGGAGAACATTTTGCAGTATTTGGGCCTGATGGACTTTCTCTCGGGCATCATGAAGTCGGTGTTTTTCGGCATAGAGATCGCAGTGATCTCATGCTACCAGGGGTTCAACACCAGGGGAGGCGCCGAGGGCGTGGGGCGCTCGACCATACAGGCGGTGGTTAAATCGTCAATGGCGATACTGATATCGGATTACTTCCTGACATACCTCTTTCAGATTCTTGAAGCCTGATCACGACAGCAGAGAATTGCGCGCATGAAGCCAACAAAAAAAGCGTTTCTTGAGATCCTGAAATCCTGCAAGATACACAAGAAAGTCATAGACGCGTTTGACGGATTCGACCAGAAGGATTTCTTTGACATGATTTTCCGGGGCAAATACTACTCCGACGAGACGATCCCGATCGGATTCGGGGAGACAAGCGACCACTTCCTCACGCTGGCAAGGATGATCAACTACGGCAACCCGAAAGCGAGCTCGCGCGTGCTCGAGGTCGGCACCGGGTCGGGATACTCCACCGCGCTGCTCGCCTCGCTGGCCAGGGAAGTGGTCACCGTGGAAATCAACGAGCAGCTCGCCTCGGCCGCGAAGAAGCGCGTCGCCTCGGCCGGGATGGACAACGTGCGTTTTTTCGCGGGGGACGGCACCGGTTTCGACAACGGGGGTGACGCATTCGACGTCATCATCGTGTTCGCCTCCTGCTACACCAGGCCGCTCTCCCTCCTCAGGCTGCTCCGCGCCGAAGGGCGCATGGTGTTTCCCATGGGGCCGCTGCACCAGCAGCAGATCGCGTACGCGTTCAACGAGATGGTGAAAAGCGAGGAGGGGCTCATCAGAACGGAGTTTCGCGAGTTCTGCACCTTCAAGCCTATTCAGGGCCAGTACGGCACTGAGCTCTTCCACCTCATAGACCGGGACAACCTGCGCGAAAGTACGGAGCAGGAAGGCGGGGAGTAACGCCGCCGCGTCATGTACGGCCCCTGGCCCGCGCGTCTGCGCTGTCATCCGGTTTGTAGCAGTACCGGCAGCCGTAAATCAGAATTTTTTCACCGTCCGTCGTTCCAATCCTCGACGCGTACAGGGGTTCGAGCCGCGTGAGCACGGCGCCGCACAGAGGGCATATCCTGCCGCGCGGGTAGCTCTGCGCCGACACGGCGTCGGGCTGGATTTCGATGCTGCTTTCCACCGGAGTTTTCTGCCGCGCGGGCGTAGAACGGGCGGCAAGCTTCTCCTTGCCCGACTCGTAGAGCGAGAAGAAATAGATGAAGAACACCACGCCCACAATGAGGCCGATGAGATAGAAAAGGAAGCTCACAATCCCCCCTGCCGACGCTTGACAACGAAATTTTTCATGACGGTCTTCTCATCCGGCGGGAAATGGGTGTAATCGCTGAAGACATTGTAGACCTCGAACCCGCACTCATCGAGGACCGGAAGTATCTCCTCTGTTTCATAAATCCGCTGAACGTGCGTCTCCCTTGCGACGGAGCCGTCGCGGCGCTTCACGCTCAGCTCGGATGAAATGAGCTTGCTTGCGGGATTGTAGTCATTGGACCAGTGCACTTCGAGCCCGCGGTAGCGGTACTTCTTGGCCTGCCTGTCGAAAAAGCGCAGGATGTTGTACTCGGTGGTCAGATCGAAGAGAAACACGCTGTCATCGTGCATGACCTCCCTGACGCATGCAAACGCCCGTTTCAGATCGGTGATGTCCAGCAGGTAATTCAGCGTATCGTGCACGCAGAAGATGAAGTCGAACTTTTTCGCCAGGCGGAACCGCCGCACATCGCCGCGGAAGACGTGGAAATTTCGAAAGGCCCTTGACTTGGCCACGGCGAGCATCTGGGGAGAGATGTCCATCCCGAAAATGGTGAAGTCATCCCGCGAGAATTTTGCGCCGAACTTTCCGGTGCCGCATCCGATCTCCAGTATGTAGCCGGGATCGGTCATGTGCATGAAGATGATTTCCCTGATATAGCGGTACCACCGCTCGTAGTCCACATGCCGCAGCAGGAAATCGTACACCTCGGATATTTCCGAGTACGGCGTTGAATTCTGTTGCCCTGCCCTCTTTTTCATCGTCGTGTGCAACCGGCGCCGGCCCCCTGTGCGTGAAAATCCCCGCCACGATCCTGACGGGGACTCCCGCTCCGCCGAAATGGCTTCGGCGGCACAGAGGCTTCGAACGCGACTTTCCTGCGCTCCGTTACTCCGCCCATTCCAGCGCTATCTGGTCGACCTCCACGTACGATTTCGAGTTGAGCGCGCTCCTCGCCCGTATGAGCTCCGGCAGCGGCCCCTTCAGCGTGGCCTCCCCCTCGAACACGTACTCGTGATCGGGCGTGTACAGTTCGACACCCTTCGCTTCTTTGTCGACTTTTTCTTTCGGATTGTAGCCCTCGAGCGCAAGCTCCGCAGGAAGACTTTCAATGAGCTTTTTGACTTCGGCGGCGATTTTCGACGAATACGCCTTGAATTCGAACTTGAACGATCCGCTCCTGATCTTTCTCTGCGATTTCAGGAACTTCATGCCGATCGACGCGTTCTCCGGCTGGCCGCTCATGGCGCTTTTCAGGAAGTTCAGAAACTCCTCTTCTATGAGGACGTGGTGAAGCTTGGCCCCCAGCGATATCCACTCCTTTACCGCCTCGGAAAAAGTATCCCTTTTCACATCGACTTTTTTGCTGAAATAGTAATCCCACTTTTTCCCGGCCCCGATATTCACTCCTTCGAGCAGGCCGAAAATGGTGTCAAGATGTCCCTCTAATACGACTTCATAGTATGTCCGGGCCATAAATCTCTCCTGGTTGCACAATGCTTTATCCGCGTGGCGCTGCGAATTGCGGCGGAAGCAGCGAACCTCCATGCGCAATGGGGTATCGCTCTGTATTATTGTTCTTTACAATCCGGAAAAAATCAAGCAAAATACTCAAATTGAAAGGCAAGCTCAATATTTTCGTTGAAATAACCGGCGTTTTCAGCTATCAGGATTTCATCCGCCATAACTATTTCATCAGGGACCAGAGGTTTCATGGACGCTATCTTACAATGGGGAGTCGACCTCATCGTTTCAATTCAGACCATCAGGACGCCCGTCCTGGACGCTTTCTTCATCACGATCACGGCGGGAGGCAGCCATATTTTTTTCATGCTGATGCTCACCCTCCTGTACTGGTGCGTAGACAGGACGCTCGGCGCGCGCGCTATCGCGCTCTTTCTGTTTTCAACCTGGACCAACTCGGTGACCAAAAACATGTTCAACCAGCCGCGCCCCTACCATCTCAACCCGAGCGTCCGCGTCGCCTCCACCGGCGGTCCGGGCCTTCCCAGCGGCCACGCCCAGGGGATGGTGGTGGTGTGGGGATACCTCGCATGGGGCATAAAGAAGCGCTGGTTCACCATAACGGCCATCGCCCTCATCCTCCTCGTGTCCTTTTCAAGGCTTTATGTCGGCGTGCATTTCCCCACCGACATTCTTGGAGGCTGGGTGCTGGGGCTTGCGCTGCTCGCGCTTTTCGCCTTCACAGTTGAATCGCTGGAGGAGAGGATTTTCCGCATGCCCGTTAAAATGAGGCTCGCGCTGTGCCTGGCGCTGCCGCCGCTGTTCTCGCTGCTCTACTGCGGCCCGTGGACGATCATGCCGATGGGAGTGCTCTCAGGGTTTCTGGCCGGGCTTCTGGTTTCGTGGGAGACGTTTCCCCACGACAGGGCCCCCGGTGTGAGCAACGGGATCTTGCGCTTCGCACTGGCCTGCGCGGTCATGATGCTGATCCATTTCGGCGCCAAACCGCTTCTTCCCAAGCATACAGTGATGTTTCTTCCGCTCTATTACCTGAAGTCATTCGCGACCGGGATATGGATTTCGCTGGGCGCGCCCTGGCTTTTCAGAAAAACCGGGCTTTCATGAAACACGGGTGAGTGATAATCGCGGGAAAAGGAGATATCGTGAAAAACACTTTCAAACCATCGATGTTCTTCACCGGCGCGGCCGCGCCCTTCAGCGCGCTGCCGTTCATCTTCTCCAACAGGGGCCTTGTCGCGCATTTTATCGCCCCCTTCATTCTCAATATCATTCTTCTCGCCTCGCTTGTCGCGCTGGCGTACTGCTTCCTGCCGCCGCTGGTTCAGGGGATACTCCCCGCGGGAGAGGAGTGGTACTGGGCGGCCCTTCGCTGGCTTGTGGCTCCCCTCGTCGCGGTGCTTGCGCTGCTTGTGTGCGCGCTCGTCTATTCCATCACGGGGAGCATCATCTCGGCGCCGTTCAATGATTTCATTTCGGCGAGAACGGAGCGCCTCATCACCGGCGCGGATGACAGCGAGCCTTTCTCCGCGGCGCGCCTCGCCGGCGACGTGCTGCGCATCACCGGAAACCTTCTGCGGCTGATGGCGCTCATGATACTCTTCAACATCCTTATTCTCTTTCTCAACCTGGTGCCGATCGCGGGCTACGCGCTGTATACCGCGCTCAGCTGGGGCGCCATGTTCTTTTTCCTCGGGTTCCAGTTTTTCGACTTCCCCCTCGAACGGAGAAGGATGCGGTTTGGCAATAAGCTTTCCGTCACCTGGCGTCACCGCTTTCTTACGGCGGGCCTCGGGGCGGGTTTTTTCCTGATCACGTTTGTGCCGGTACTGGGGTTTCTCGCGCTCAACCTGGCGGCTGTCGGAGCGACGAGGCTTTACCTGACGCACATGAACCGCGGACAGGAGGCGCACCGGTGAGCTGGAAAAAATTGTTTTCCGGGTTTAAAAAGGATCCCGCGAATGGCGGCGGGCAGGGCGCTAAAGCGGCGGAAGGCGCCGCCGAAAAAAGCGGCAAAACATCGAAAGCGCCCGATGCGTCCAGGACGATGATCAAACCCGATCTTCTAAGCGGCGTGCGCGAACGCATGTCGTCCACCTCGCGCGACATGAAAGGGATGTTCGAACACGTCATCAGGCCCGAAGAGCGGACGCTGAAAAATTACCTGAAACCCTCGTTCTGGAAAGATAAAAAAACCGAATACGATTTGATACGGGAAAAGGAAAAGCAGGATCTCGACGTGTACACCACGCTTTCAAGGGGGGCCTACCCCACGATTGAATACTACGTCCTCATCGTCATGTCCTGCGTCATCGCGACCGCGGGCCTTATTCAGGGATCGCCGGCGGTGATAATAGGCGCGATGATCGTCGCGCCGCTGATGACGCCCATTCTCGCCTTCTCGCTCGGAGTCATCCGGGGCGACCTGGCAATCATAAAAATGTCAGCCAGGTCGATCATCAACGGCGTCGCCCTCGCGATCATGATATCGTCGCTCATCGCGTTCGCCATCCCCATCCCCGACTACTCGACGGAAATAATCGCGAGGACAAGGCCCAATTTGTTCGACATCATCGTGGCGCTCGCGTCGGGCATCGTGGGAGCGTACGGCAGCGCGAACAGCCGCGTCAGCGGCACCCTTGTCGGCATCGCGATCGCCGTGGCGCTCATGCCGCCGCTGTGCACCATCGGCATCGGGATCGGCACGCTGAGCTGGGAGGTCGCCTCGGGAGCCACCCTGCTCTTCCTGATCAACCTGATCTCGATTTCACTGGCCGGGGCGGTGGTGTTCTGGCTTATGAAAATCCACCCGGTCTTCGCCGACAAGCAGCGCGTCGCCAGGCGGGCGGTCTACCAGATCGCCATTTCCATCGCCATTCTCGCGGCCATTTCGGTGCCTGTAGGAGTGTTCATGCACCGCGCGTACCGCGTGGCCACGGCGAAACAGACTGCACAGCGCATCATCGCAGGGCGCCATCCCGGCGTTACCGTCATGCAGATAAACGTGGACGGCGCCGCGGGCGGCTACGTGATGTCGATGACGCTGAGCGGGAGCGTCCCCCCTGACCAGGGCAACATCGGCGCCGTCAGGGAGGAAATTCGAAGCGCGCTTCCGATGCTCTCGGAAATAAAAATTCATTACCTGCAAACCACCGAGCTGTAGTCCGGCCGGGTGCGCGCGATTTTTCCCGGCCCCCGCGGAATGTAATTGACTTTCCCCGCAAACCGGTGTTCACTTTCATGATACCGCTACGGCCGCGCGGCATATTCCTGCGACACCGGAGGCAGCGATGATTCACTTCGACTACAATTATTTCATGGATGCGCATATCGGCTCCGAACACGGCGTAAGCGAAAAGGAGCTTGAAGGCATGCAGGGTTCCGCCCACGCGGCGCTGGAGCGCATGGAGCGGGAGAAGAGTGCTGGATCGCTCGGATTTCTGGAAATCCCGTTCGACAGGAAGGTGATCGCCGACATCAAAGCGTTCAGGGCCGAGTGCGCCGACCGCTTTGACACCATCGCCATCATCGGCATCGGCGGATCGGCCCTGGGACCGCAGGCGCTCAAGAACGCGCTCTCGCATCTCTACCTCAACGAGCTCGACGCCGCGAAGCGGGCCGGGCGCTGCCGCGCGTACTTCTTTGACAACGTTGACCCGTTCGAAATCGAAGCGCTCTTCGACCTCATCGATGTCCGGAAAACCATCTTCGTGGTCATCTCAAAATCGGGCGGCACCACCGAAACCAACGCCAATTTCGCCATCCTGCTCGACGCGCTGAAAAGGAAATCGCCCTCGGGGTACGCCCGGCAGATCATCGCCGTCACCGACCCTGAAAAGGGAATCCTCCGAAAAATCGCCACGCAGGAAGGCTTTGTCACCTTCCCCATCCCCTCCAATGTGGGAGGACGCTTCTCCATCCTAACCGCGGTGGGCCTGGTCATGGCCGAGTTCATCGGGATCCGGGGCGAGGCGCTGCTCGAAGGCGCGGCGCAGGCGCTGAAGCGCTACTACGGCAAAGACCTCATGCACAACGCGCCGCTGCTGAACGCGGCCTTCCACGTGCTCTTCGGCCGCAAGAGCAAGCCGATCAATGTGCTGATGCCCTACACCCGCAAGCTCTTTCTCTTCGCCGACTGGTACCGGCAGCTGTGGGCGGAATCGCTGGGTAAAAGCACCGACATCGACGGCCGTCCCGCTGTCATTGGCCTCACGCCGGTTTCAGCGATGGGCACCATCGACCAGCACTCGCAGCTCCAGCTCTACCTTGAGGGCCCCAACGACAAGGTCATCACGCTGCTCAAGCTGGAGGATTTCGGCCGGGATGTCGCCATTCCCGACTTCTACCGGGGGACGCCCGAGCTCGACTACCTTTCGGGCAAGAGCCTGCGCGCACTCAACGGATTCGAGGAATCCGCCACGGAGCTGGCGCTCAAGAACTCGAACCGGCCCGTGGCCAGCATCGTCCTCTCCTCGCTCGACGAGACAAACATCGGCGAGTTCATCATGTTCATGGAGATGCAAACAGCCTACGCGGGATACCTGTACAACATCAACCCGTACGACCAGCCCGCCGTGGAGCAGGGCAAGAAATACACCTTCGGCCTTCTCGAACGGGAAGGCTACCGCGAGTTCCGCGAGCAGTTCGAGAAGGGATACGTAAAGCGGGAGTCATACCGGGCATGAAGCTGCGCCTTCCCCTTTTTGTAGTGTTCGAGGGAATCGACGGCGCGGGAAAATCGACGCTGGCTGACATGCTGTTTTCGCGCTGCACGGAGCTCGGCATCCCGGCGTGGCGCGGAATGGAGCCGACCCGCGGCGAATGGGGAATGAAAATCAGGCGGATGCTCGGCGGCGAGGGCGCAAGCGCCGAAGAGCAGGTGAGGCTTTTCATGCTCGACCGCGAGGACGATGTCCGCAATAACATCGCGCCGGCGCTTGAATCGGGAAAGCTGGTGATCCTTGACCGCTACTACTTCTCCAACGCCGCGTACCAGGGGGCGCAGGGGCTGGAGCCCTCGCGCATCATCGGGATGAACCGCGAGCGGCGCTTCCCCGCGCCTGACCGCGTGTACCTGGTGGACATCGACCCGGCGACCGCCATGCGCAGGGTGGGGAACCGTGGCGGAGAAGGCCGTGAGATATTTGAAACAGAGCGGTTTCTGGAGCGCGTGCGTTCGGCCTACGCCGCCATCATGGACGACACCTTTCTGGTCCTTGACGGGCGCCTGGCCCCTGAAGAAATCATCTCACATATTGCGCGAGACCTGGAAGATCGATTCAGCGTATATGAAAAACAGACTCGTTAACATCACCCTCACATACGGCCTTGACCTGGCGTTTGTCATCCTCGTGGCGATTTTTGCCGTTTTTTTCAACCTCAGGGGGGCCGGGGGGACCTACCTGGTGATCTTCTTCGCGATCCTGTTCATCTCGCTCCTCCCGCTGGTCAATTATTTCCACGGCGTCATCGAGTCGAAAATCAGCCCTTCCAGCTACGACGACCTGTTCGCAAAAACCGTCAGGTCAATCATGAACATCACCGAATTCAACGAATTCCTGAAAAAGACATTCGACCGCACGCTCGACCTTTTCAAGGCCGGAAGCGGCCTCCTCGTCTTCTATTATCCGGAGAGCGATGAGTACAACATCTTTTACACCCGAGGGAACCGAAGGAAGCTCATCCGAAACGCCCGCGTTGAAAAGGACAATCCCATTTTCAGCGCGCTGTCCGGCGCTGACTCGATACTTGTGCGATCAAAGCTTGATCCGGAGGATCCCGGGGAGCTGAAAATTATCGCGGAGATGGAAAAGTACAGGGGGGAAATCGTTGTGCCGATTTTCTTCCAGGAGATTTTTCTGGGACTCATCATGGTGGGCGGAAGGAGGAAAAAGTTTACCGCGGGCGAGACCGGCCTGCTCAAGCTCTTCGCCTCCAAGATCGCCACTCTCTCCATCAACAGCTTTTTCTTTCACGAGCTCCTGAGAAAAAAGGAGCTGGAAAAAGAATTCGAGCTGGCCAGAAAAATTCATTACCGCTTTCTGCCCGACGCGGAGGTCAATCTCGGCCCCATCGCGATCCGCGTGCAGCACAAAACCAACTCGCTGATGTCGCGGGAGTTTTTTGACATCTACCACGGCGGCCGTGAGCTCAGGCTGTCCGCGTACCACCTCGCGAGCGACATCACGGGCACCTCCATTTACATGCCCGGAATACAGGCGCTGCTTCAGTGCTACGCCAGGCTCGGATACTCGCCATCCTCGACCATCAGAAAGCTCAACGACCTGTTCAGGGAGAAAGACCTTCTGGATGACGAGATCGCCATCCTCAACGCATCGCTCGAAAGCAGCGGCCGCTTCACGTTTTCAAACAGCGGGTACCAGCAGCCCTTTCTGTTCCGCAAGAAAACCGGCAGGCTTGAGCATCTGAAACCGGGCGCAAAGCGGGGCTCGACCTCCCTCACCCTCTCGCCCGGCGACGTCATCGCGGTCTGCTGCGCAACATACGCCGCGTGGATAACGGACCAGAGGGACGCCGTGCGCGAACTTCTCCGGGAAGGCGCGGACATGACGGCGGGCAGGCTTGCGAAATCCCTGGCGAAAGCGATGGCGGCCCGCCCCGGCGCAGACGATGCGGACACTCTCCTCATAATAATCAGGATGGGTGAATAAGGGATGCGCGGAAGGATCGTCAACCTGCTTCTCATCATGGTGCTGCTGATGCTCGACGCGGCGTTTCTTGTCCGCATCACCTCGACTTCGGCCATTTACCCGTTCGAGAGAGTCATGATCGGGAATGTCTTCATATACAATATCAACTTCCTGAAGGACACCCCCTTTTACGGAGAGCGCCTGGTGGCCGTAAACGGCACCGCGGTGTCGGCGGACACCGTCCTCCCGGCGCTGTGGCTGCATCGCGACGAGAGCATCCTTTCGCTGACACTGGAACGCGGTGGGCGGACCTATGAAACCAAGTTCAGCCACCGCGGATTCAACAGCCGCATCATGTGGTTTTTCATGATACTGCTCCTGGTGGCGAACGTTCATTTCCTTTACGGCCTCACCGTGAGGGCCTTCCGGTCCAACAGCTATCAGTCCAGGCTTTTCTTCCTGTCATCGACGGCGATCAGCCTCTTTTACTTCTGCCTGATCGACCTTTTCTCATTCAGCGACTTCAAGGCGATTTTCATACTGGTCATGATTCTGCTCGGTTACATCACTCTCATGGTGGGATACAATCTCTCGCGCGAAAAGGTGAGCCGCCCGGTGGTGATTCTCTTTTTCATCGTCACGGGATTCCTGTTCTCGCTGCTCCCGGACTACTCCAGCAGGCCGTTCGACACGTTCGCGCTCAAGATCATCTTCGTGTACCTTCTCTCATTCGCAGCCCTCGCCGTCTGGAAGCTGATCATGAACATGGCCACCGAGCGGCATCTCTACATCTTCAAGCGTGAAACCGTGATTATCACGGGGATTGTCCTGGCCTATGTCCTGCCCCTGTTCATTTACTTCATCTGGATATTTTACGATATTCATCCGATGATACACCTGTTCACCGCCGCAACGCTGCTCATCCCCCTGGTGATCGGCAACAGCATCCTTCAGTACAACCTGTTCAGCCTGCGCCTCTTCGTCCGGAGCGGAGGCATTCTGTTTTTGAAAAACATCGCGGTTGCGCTCACGGGATCTTTCGCGATTTACTACATCTCGTGGAGGGAAAAGAACATCTACGAGCTCACGACTCTTTACGCGGCGTTCACCGTGCTGATGATTTACGTTTTGAGGGTCGGACGCGGCATCAGCAGAAGGGTCGGTCGGGAGCTTTCGCTGCGCCGGGACAAGTACTCGCGCTCGCTGCAGAGCGTGGAGTCCCTCGCCGTGTCGCCGGAAGACCTTTCGGTGAAGCTGCGCGAGATAATCCACCAGGTCAGGGAAGTCACTGCCGCGACCACCTTCAGGATCGTGCTCTTCGCGGGTGCGCCGGGAGTCAGGATTGCGGACAGCCCGGTCGAAATCGAACACATGCCGGAAAGCTCCCCGATCGAGGAGTTCTGCCGCGACAACACCGACACGGCGATACGATACTTTCTCCTGAAAAATTCCGAGCGGGAGGAGGAGGTGTTCCGGCTCATGTCGGAGCGGAAAGCGGTGATCATGACCCCGATCCTCTCCGAGAGCGATCCCGTCGGCGCCATCCTCGTCGGCGAGAAATCCAGCGGAGACCAGTACAACGGCATCGACATCAACTACATCGAGATGATCGCGCAGCAGATCGGCCAGTTCATGGAAAACGACCGCCACTTCAAGGAGTACATCGTCAGGCGGCGGTTCGAGATGGAGCTCGACATCGCGTCATACATTCAGATGAGGCTCTTTCCCAAAAAGGCCCCATCGCGGAACAGGCTGCTCATCAGCTTTTTCAACAGGCCGTTTCTGAAAGTCACCGGCGACTATTTCGACTTCATCGACATAGACCGCGACCACACCGCCATCATCATAGGCGACATCTCCGGGCACGGGCTCGCGGCCGCAATGGTGCTGAGCATGACAAGCAGCATCATGCACGCCATGCTCAGGGAGCGCAAGCCGCTCGGGCAGGCCGTCGAGGAGATCAACGATTTCCTGAACAACCGCTACCGCGGGACTGAGCTGATAACCCTGTTCGCGGGCGTCTACAACAACAAGACGCGCGAGCTCTCCTACATCAACGCCGGACACTGCGCCCCGCTGATCATCACCCGCGACACCGCCCAGTGCTTCCCGCTCGAGGGGAGATCAAAGATAATCGGCGCGGACAGCCACGCGGACTACTCCCCGTCGAAAATAACGCTCGGGAAACACGACGAGATGGTGCTTTTCACCGACGGCGTGGTCGAGCTGTACGACGAGGAAACGGGACGGGAGTTCAACGAAAAGAAGCTCATTGAAACCATCCTGAGAAACTGCAACCGCGACATCGAGGAAAAGATCAATGCCATCATCGACTCCATTTCATCGTTCAACAAAAGTATCAGGGACGACATCACGCTCATCGCGGTGCGCTTCCTTTAGGATCACGGCATGCTCGATCGCAACGGCGATCGCCCTGTCCATCCCCGCACGGGGAAGCGGCGCACCTGTGCTTCTGTCAGGCATGCCAGAAGCGTCAGCCGCCCATTCGCCTGACGCCTTTTCGGCGGCCACCAATCCCGCGCTCTCGGCGCTCTTCGGCGATTTCACCCTCACCTACCGCTTCGCAAGGCCGCACGGAAACGGTGCCGAAACCGGGCATTTCGGGCTTGTGAACCTCATGGGTTTTTTCGCCGGAGCGGGAAGGGTTGAAAGCCTCGTGTCTGCTGACGAAGAAGATCCTTCAGACGCCGGATTCAACTGCTATATGGCGGGCAAGGGGTTTATGCTCGGCAACGTATTCGGGTTCGGCGCCGCGTACGCCTGGACTCCCGGAGGCGGCGGGCCTTACTCCGGCTACCACAGCTGGTCGGCCGGCATGCTGCTGAGGCCGTTTCCCTTTTTATCCCTGGCATGGGCCGCCAACGACATCAACGAGCCGTCGTTCGCGGGAGAGCGCCGGCAGCGGACCGACCGTTTTTCAATGGCGATCCGACCATTCGCACATTACCTGACGCTGGGGTGCGACTGGGTCCGCACCGGGGGAGACGGCCGCTTTCTTTTCAGCGCCTCGCTCGCGCTCCCGAATGACTGCTCGCTGACCGCCTCCGCCGACACCGACAGGACATTCTCGGCGGGACTTGCGCTTCCCATCGACCTTCCCGCGTCCAGGGGCCTCACCGCCGTGCCCGAATACGCCGTATGGGGCAACCGCCACGGGCTGCTCGCCTCATCGGGAGGGTTTACGCTCACCGGAAGGCGCTACCCGTCGACCGTCCTGCCCGCAGTCCGCTATCTTGAACTGCGTCTGTCCGAACCGCTGCAGGAATCGCCCGTCGACAATCCGTTCGGCGAGAGCCAGCCCTCGTTTTACGACGTCCTTTCGGCGGTCAGGCAGGCCTCGTACGACCCGCACATCCGCGGCATCATCCTCCGCATCGACCAGGCCCGCCTCGGGTTCGCCCGCACGCAGGAGCTTCGCGCCGAGCTCATGGCCTTCCGCTCGTCCGGCAGAAAGCTCTTCGCCGTCATGACGAGGCCGGGCAACAGCGAGCTCTATCTGGCCAGCGCCGCTGAGAGAATATACTACAATCCCGCGGAGCCCTTCTTTCTCCCCGGGCTTTCGGCCGACGTGTATTTTTTCCGTGAACTGCTGGACAAAATCGGCATCCGCTTCGACTCGGCGCGGCGGGGGCGGTTCAAGTTTTTCAACGAGCCCTTCACTGCCCGGCGCATGTCCCGCGAGTACAGGGAAAGCATCACCGCGCTGCTCACCGATCTCAACAACCAGTTCGTCGAGGGCGTCGCGGCAGGAAGGCGCTGTACGCGACGCAGGGTGGAGGAAGCCATCGGTGCAGGCATCATCACCCCCGACCAGGCGCTCGCGGCGGGCATGGTCGACATCCTGGCATACCCCGACCAGGCAGAGGAAATGATCGGGCGGGAAGCGGGCCCGCGCTTCGCCGTGATATCCCTGGAAGACTACCGGGCGCAGGACCGGCACCTGTGGCGGTGGGGAGCGCTGCCCAGGATCGCCGTCCTTCATGTCGGCGGCGCCATTGTCCGGGACAAAGACGGCGGCGCAAGCCCCGTTTCCGGCGCGGTCTCCGGCGATGAAAGCTACCGGCGGATGCTCGACACCGTGTTCTCCGACCGCTCGGTGCGCGCCGTGGTCATCAGGATCGACTCGGGAGGGGGATCGGCTGCGGCGTCCGACATGATGCGCCACTACCTTTTGCGGGCCAAGAAAAAATCCCCCCGTCCGGTGGTGTTCTCATTCGGCAATACTGCCGCGTCCGGCGGCTACTACATCGCGACCACCGGCGACCGCATTTACGCGAGCGCGGGAAGCATCACCGGGTCGATCGGCGTTATAAGCGGAAAAATAACCCTCCAGGGCCTGTACGAAAAAATCGGCGTCCGCAAGGAAACGGTCAAGATGGGAGAGTTCGCGGACCTGTTCAGCGAATCGAGAAACCTCACGGACAGGGAGAAGGACGCGATCGAAAAGAGCGTCGAGTTCATCTACCGGAAATTTACGGCCTGCGTGTCGGAAGGCAGGCGCATCGATCCCAGAGACGTCGAGCCGCTCGCTGAGGGCAGGGTGTTCACCGGAGACGACGCCTCCCGCAAAAAACTTGTCGACGAGATCGGCGGGCTGACGGCGGCGATAGAGTACGCCCGCATCGCCTCGGGCATACGCGGGGAGTTTGAAGTGCTGTCGCTTCCACGCAGGAGGACGTCCCTTATATCGGCCCTCATCTCCTCGTCGCTGGGCTCCACGCCTGAAGCCCGGCTTGTCCACGCCATCCGCGAAGCGGCCCCCGAAGCTTCCGCGCTCAGCACCCTCGCTTCGGGCGGGGAATCGGCGCTGCTCCTGTTCCCGTACACCATCGTGATACGGTAGTTTTTTCGCGGAGCCTGATATTTCCCAAACATGTGATATGCTCTGTGTGGAACGGAAAAAATTGTTCTTGATAATTATCTCCTCCGCCTGTAGGTAGTTGAGCCGTGCGCGGAAATACGAGATCACACGCGAGGTTTCAATGATAGTCACCAGCAAGAAGGACATCGGTGAGATTAAAAAACTCATCGGGGATCGCCGCCGCATCGTAGTCGTGGGATGCTCCGAATGCGCCGCCGCCTGCCAGACCGGCGGTTCCGAGCAGGTCCGCGAGATGGCCGATGCGCTGTCCGATAAAACGATTCTCGCCACCATATCCATACAGGCGCCGTGCGACAAGCGAATATCCACGCGCGACATCAAGCGCATCGCGGAGGATGTTGACGGCGCGGACACGCTGGTCGCCCTCACCTGCGGAAGCGGGGTTCAGGCGCTGGCCGAAGTGACCGGCAAGCCGGTGATCGCCGCGCTCGATACCGATTTTCTGGGGATGGTTGAGCGGCTCGGCAGGTTCTACGAGCGATGCTCGCACTGCGGAACCTGCCTGCTCAACGACACCGCCTCGCTGTGCCCGGTGACGCTCTGCCCCAAGGGTTTGCGCAACGGCCCCTGCGAGGGCATTCGCGGCGCCATGTGCGAGGTGTTCGAGGACAAGGAATGCGTCTGGCACACCATTTACGAGAGGCTGGCCGCCAACGGTGAGACCGCGCGCTACACGCGCTACCACGAGCCCGTGCGCTGGGAAAGCACGCACTTCCCCAGGGAAGTGATCTGGGAGAAACGATAATGCACACGCTGAAATACCTCGCCAAGGCCGACAGCCTGAATGACATTGAAGCGATCAGGGACAAACTCTCGGCGGACGACGCGCTCCTCGTGGGGGAATACGGGTCGCTGCTGCCCCTCGCGTTTTTCGCCGAGCTCAGGAAACTGCCGTGCGAAAAAATACTCTACGAGATGACCGCGCGAAACAAAAACCGCGACGTTGTCCGCTCGTCCATCATCACGGCGTACACGCTGGGATTCGACGGCGTGGTCATCGCCTCCGGCCAGTTCCGGAAGGGCGACAACATGGCGCGCCCGGTCTACGACCTCGATCCCGCACAGATGCTCAACATGATGATGCACCTGCAGATGGACCGCGTCATGAGCACGTCGTTTCTCATCGGCGTGAGGGCCCCCGTCGGCAGCGAGGCGGCGAAGGCGCGCGCCCGCTACTACCTTGAAAACGGCGCAGACTTTCTCGTCATCGGGAAAAACGACGCGCCCGCCGGGACCACCAAGAAAACCGTGATACTCGAGGAGCTTTAAACACCCATGAATCCACTTGCGCAAAACCGCCCCGGCGCCACCATCCTCGCGATGGGCAATGACGCGATCGTCCGCGGGGGCCTTGAAGCGGGCGTCGGCTACTTCAGCACCTACCCCGGCACGCCGGCCTCGGAGATCGGGGAGGGCTTCGCAGCGCTGAAAAGGGAGTTCCCGCACATCCACACCGAGTTCAGCGTCAACGAGCACGTCGCGGCGCACGGGGCGCAGGGCGCAAGCTGGGCGATGGTGCGCTCCATGGTGACCATGAAACACGTCGGCATGAACGTGGCGAGCGAGGTGCTCCATTTCGCCGCGTATTCGGGAGTTGGCGCAGGGCTCGTGGTGGTGATCGGCTCGGACCCCGGCGCAACCAGCTCCACGTCGGAACAGGACGACCGGTGGTATTCGCTGCACACGCACCTTCCCATCCTCGAGCCGTCCGACATCCAGGAGGCCAAGGAGTTCACCCGGCTCGCCTTTGAGCTCAGCGAGAAATACAACCTGCCCGTGGTGATCAACGCGCCGTCCAAACTCTGTCACAACATCGGCTCCATGACGCTCGGCGGGCTGCCGGAATCCGTCAGGGCGAAAGGCCGCTTCGAGCGAAATCCGCAGCGCTACATCAACCTGTTCGCCGGATCGGTGGCCAACCACCGCAGGGCGATGGAAAGCGTCGACGCGCTCGCGAACGACATCCCCGGCCTGAAACTCAACCGCGTCGTTCCGGGAAGCGGCAGGCGCGGCTTCATCTCAAGCAGCATCAACTATCTCTACCTGATGGAGGCGCTTGCACTGCTGGGCGTCACCGACGCACCGGTCCTCAAGATCGGCATGAGCTATCCCCTCAACCGGGAGGAGATCGCCGCATTCGCGCGCGGCCTCGACGAGATCATCGTCGTCGAGGAGCTCGAGGGCTTCCTCGAGTTCCAGATCAGGTCGCTCCTCTTCGGTTCGGGCGCAACCGCCGCAGTTCGGGGCAAGGACCTCTTTCCGCGCTACGGTGAGCTCGACGTCGACCTGATCGCCCAGACGCTTGCACCTGCGCTGGACGTCGGGATGCCCGGCGAGGCCAGTCGCGCGATCGAGCTCAGCGCCACGTTCGCCGCCGACATCCCTCCCCGGCAGGGATCGTTCTGCATCGGATGCCCTCACCGCTCGACGCTCTACTCCATCGTGAAGACGACCGAGCGCAAGGTCATTTTCGCCGGCGACATCGGCTGCTACACGCTCTCGTGCCTTCCGCCGTTCCGCGCGTTCGACTGGGTGACGTGTATGAACTGCGGCACCGGCATCGCGCAGGGCATGCTCCAGAAGATCGAGGGTGAGGAGGTCGTGGCATACGTGGGCGACTCCACATTTTTCCACTCCGGCATCCCCAACATCATCAACGCGGTGCAGCAGAACGTCAGCATGGTGCTCGTTATCCTGGACAACAAGTGGGTCGCCATGACCGGCCACCAGCCGAGCCCCACCACCGACGTCACCATCATGGGCGAGAAACTGCGCCCGGTGGACATCAAGGGCCTTCTGAAATCGCTGGGCGTGAACTACGTGCGAACCATCAATCCGTTCAACGTGAAAGCGTCCATGGCCGCCATCAAAGACGCGCTGCGCCAGAAGACCGGCGTGCGCGTAATCATCAGCGAGCAGGAATGCGCGCTTCAGTACGGGCGGCGGCGGAAATACGCGCCGCACGACGTCGAGGTCTACTACCAGATTGAGCCGGGCCGCTGCCAGCTCTGCAACGAATGCTACATAGAACTCGGCTGCCCGGCCATACGCAGGCGGATTGACGACGGCGATGCAGGCTTCCATTACTACATCGAGGAGACCGCCTGCATGCGCTGCGGAAGCTGTCAGGACCTGTGCCCCAACGGCGCCATCACCAGGACCGAGGTGCGACGCGGACGGCGGGACAAAAGCGATATGGAGCAGGTATCATGATCCATTACGACATACTGATCTGCGGGATCGGAGGTCAGGGAGCGATTTCCCTGGGAACCGCGCTCAAGCTCGCCGCAATCCACGAAGGGCTCACGGTGGCGGGGGCCGAGAGGCGGGGGGGCGCGCAGCGCGAGGGCGTCGTCACGTCCAATGTGCGCTACCGCGGGCTGGAGCCCGGGGAAGCCTTTGACGAGCGCGCAATGGCGGTCTCGGGGCTTATTCCGGCCGCGGGCGCCGACATGATGATTTCCATGGAGCCGCTTGAAGCGCTTCGCCACGCGCGCTTCCTGAACGGACGCTCAACAGTCATCGTAAATGATTTTCCGCTCCTTCCCGTTTCGGTGAGGATGGGCGACTGCGAGTATCCCGACACCGGCGGAATCTACGACAAGCTAAGGCAGTTCACTCCGAACGTGTACGTGTTCAACATCGACGGTCTTTCAAAATCGAACTTCAATTCGCTCAGGCAGGTCAACACGATCTCGCTGGGAATTGCATTCGCGCTGGGCGCCATGCCGCTGTCCGAGGAATCGCTCCTCCATACGATAAAAAGCCAGTTCCCGGATTTCGACACCAACCGCAAGGCATTCAGGCTGGGATTGGAGGCCGGACGCGCCTCGTCAGGGCGATGAGCTCTGCCGGATGTCCTCTCCGCCGCCGTACTTCATCACCTTTTCCACCCTGACGCGGACAAACCAGACCGGCGGGTTGAAGAGCCCCCTCTCGCAATACTCGGCGGGCCGGGTGATGATGGATTCTATCGAGGCCTGCGCCATCGCGGGCACCTGGTCTTCGGAGACGCCGGTGATCAGGCATTGCGGGTCAAACGCGACCCCGAACGGCTCTTCCTCCCGGCGCTGCGGAGACACGCCGAGGCGGAAAAAGATCTTCTGCCGGTGCCTGGCGCGCAAAAACTCCATTTCGCGCTCTCCCGCGACGCCCACCCAGATCGTATTCGCTCCGTCTGAAAGCATCACGCGGCCCGCAAGGCCCTGCGCGCCCCCTGCTCCCGCAATTGATTCCGCGGCTTGCCCCAGCACCGCCACGAGGTTGCTCTCGAGCGGCCCGGCGTTGATCACGGGTTGTCCCGTCACCTCCGGGAATTTTTCTTTGAGCGAGTACGGTGATACGCGCCGCCTGGAAGTATCGACGAAATGCTCTTTCAGGAAAGGACGCGGGCGCGCCCTCGCCTGATGGCGCTGGGCGTTTTCAGTGAAAAGCCCCTCATGCCAGCGGGCCTCCGGGTAAAGCCCCTCGAACAGCCGCCCGTCCTGCATGTATGCGTCGATTTCGCGGCCTTCCCGGTCGAAGAGCCGCTGCCGGTAGGCCGCGTTGTAATGCAGCCCGCCGGCGATCGAGCTCGCCTCCCGCAGCACCGCCCTGCCGTCCGGGCTCACCCTTCCGAGCGCGACGGTCGAAAGCGCGATGCCGGCGCGCTTCGCGAAATACGCGTGCTGCCCCAGATAGCGCGAGCGCTCCAGCGGGGAGTTGTGGATGATGATGATCGACTTTCTGGCGCCGCTTCGCCAGCGAACATCGCGCACGGCGGAGGCCAGCGCCTGCTCGAGCCGCTCCACGCTGTTGCCCCCCGCGGGCCTTACCTGCTCCAGCGCCGCGCTCAATCCCGCGCTTCCCCTGAGCGACATCATTGAAGGCCTGAAGGAAATGCGCTCTGAATAGGGAATCAGGTGAAAGCGGGAGTCCGCGCTCCACCGCCCGCTCACTCTCTCGGCGCACGCCATCACCGCCCTCCTGACCGAGTCCCACTCGCCGGAGGTGTTGGTCGAGGCGTCCACGACGAAGACGGCGTCCACCGCCTCCCGCGCCCGTCCCCGCGGCCTGTCGGGATAGCGGGCGAACACCTGCGCAATCTCCTTTTCCGCAAGCTCAAACAGGTCCGCGGAGCGCACCCGCGTGGTCATGAGGATCTTCCTGTCCGCGACCGAGTAGAGCAGGCTCTCCGAGGTATACGCGCCACGCGCGCGGTAGAGCGTCCCTATGACGATGTGGTCGATGTAGCGCCCCTTCCCCAGGAGATAGAGGTCCTCCTCGGTGACGGTGCCCTGCGTGGCGATCGATTTCTGGCCGAGGTCGTCCGCAAGCTCGCGCGGAGAATACACTTCGGCGCCCTTGCGGACGACAAGCGCAAGCCCCAGCAGCCGGGCGTATTCCGCACCCGAATCCACGGGAAACGACGCCGAGGGATTTTCAACACGGTAGGGGATAAACGCCGTGTCCGGGCGGGCGCCAGCCGTCCAGCACAGCATGGCAACGAGCATCGCGGCGAGATATCTGATTCGGGTCAATGCGCTCACTCCGGGCATATCCCTCCCGGGCAGGGTCATGTGACGGAAAGTCCGTCGTACAGCGCCCTGTTTTTTTCGAAATATTCCGCGCCGAGCCCCGACGCCACATAGCAGGCCCCGCCGATCCTCGCGTTGTCGGGAATGCGGCAGTCCTTGCCGATCAGCGTGACGCTGCCGAACAGGGAGCGGGGAAAATCGTTGTTTTTCAATCCTTCGCGTTCTTCGCCCACGGCGCATCCGTCGCCGATATTCAGGTAGTCGGAATCCTCCCCGAAGTCGGTGCGCTCGTCGATGATCGTGCGCGTGATCCTTGCACCGGCGCCGATGCGGGCCGCGGGCAGAATGATGGAATCCCTGACCACCGTCTTCTCACCGATGAACACGCCCGGGAAGATAATGGAGTTGATCACGGTGCCGTTGATGTTGCAGTGGTCGGAAATCAGCGAGTGCTGAATGCGGGAGTGCACCCCGAGGCGCGCGTATCCCTCAAACCGGATCCAGCTTTTGATGCTCGAATCCGCGTAAAGCAGCCGGAAGAGCTCCTGGTCACGGAGCACTGACATGTTGAACGCGTAATACTCGGGGATGCTGCGGACCGGCCAGTACAGCACGTTGAACACCTCGCTGTCGATGCCCCTGTTCAGCATGATGTTGATGATCATGTCGAACACATTGGGAGCTCCCCGGCCCTCGTCCATCGCCGAGTTGATCACTTCCAGAAGAAGCTTCTGGTTTGTCACGAGAATGGTATGCGCCAGGTTCGCCGTGCCGCCGAAATTCATTTTAAACAGCAGCGCCTTTCTCTTCTTCTTCTTCTTGAACTCCGCCATCACCGCGGCGAAGTCGATGTACGATGCATTGTCGCCGTTGAACATGATGTAGTAATCGGTATTGCTGTCAAGAATGAGCTCGTAGCACGTTTTGATGTCCGCGTGGTCCCTGGAGACGACCTTGATGGGGGGAAACTTCGTCCCCTTGAATGGCCCGTAATTTTCCACGTATTCCTCGAGATCGTCGTCCCAGTTGTTGAAGATAATCGTTTTGCGCGCCCCCGAGACCATCGAGTTGCGGATGGTAAAATCGACCACGCGCGACCTGCCCCCGAACGGCATCATGTAGCGCGAGCGCATCTGCGCCATCGAGAGCAGGTTGTTCTTTCTCGGTCCGGGATACGATATTATCGTGACTTCTTCCATAATCTGGCGGTTGATCCGGTCTATGCTCTTTTTTATCTCAATATCCGCCTTGACGGAGGGGGCGGACACGGGCGCAGCGCAACACTGCGCGTCACGCCGTTACGGCAACGGGAAGCCGCCCGACCACTATGCAAAGGCCGAATGCTAAAATCAATTAAAAAATACTTTCAGCCGGAAAACCGGCCTGAAATCAGGATGCCGGGGCTTTCAATACCGCGATATTTCTTGACAGGAACCGGCCCCGCCGGTAACTGTCACAGCGGAGGCGGGGAGTTCTTCGGACGCAGGGAGGGCTCCACCCTCAATTTCCGCTCGGCAGGCGTGAACGACATGCTCAACTTCGAAATCATTGACGCCACGAAGATCCTCTCGATCGCCCGCTCGCTCGCCACCTACCGGGCGCCGTTTTCGGTGCTGGGCGGCTACCGGCTGATCGACAACGGCATCGATCCCGAGGCGACCGTGCAGATTGAGGCCGACGGGCGGCTCATCCACGAGGCATCAACCGGGAACGGACCGGTGGACGCGCTGGCCAAGGTTTTGAAAAAAGCGCTCATCCCGCTGTTCCCGGAGGTCGAGACCGTGGCACTGATCGACTACCGCGCCAACATCCTTGACGCCAAGCGCGGCACAAGCACGGACGTCGAGGTGACGATCCTCTTCACCGACGGGGATGCGGTCTGGAAGGTGAACGCGCTTTCTGAAAACATTAACGCCGCGTCGTTCCAGGTGCTGCTCGACGGGTTCGAGTACGCGATTCTCAAGAAACGCCCACGGCAGGAATAACCAATGCCTCCGCTGATGCCCGATGACAGGAAAGGCGCTCCGATGAAGGCCCGGCTGCTCGCCGGCGCGTTTCTCATTCTTATCGGACTTGCGTCGTTTTACCTGGGCATACTGTTTTTCATCGCCGGCATGGGCGAGCTGGTGCGCTATGCCACAGGCGGCTTTCTCACCGGCGCCGGGATCACATGCGTCATTGCCGGCGTGAAGGCGCTGTTCGCGGGGGCGCGCGGGCTTCCCCGCGCCGTGAGGAAGGACCTGCTGAACAGGGCGCACGCGCTTCGGGGGCTGTGCGAGGAGAAGGACCTCACCGAACACTCGGCGAACCCGGTACTCGCGCGCACGCAGATCGAATCATTCCTTTCGGAAGGCTTCGCAAAAAAAATCAGGGCCGGCGACAGAACGCTGCTGATTTTCCCCGAGTTCTACCCCGGCTACGCGCAGAAGATCTGCGCCTCCTGCCGGGCCGCCTATCCGGCCGTGAAGGAAATCACACAGTGTCCTTCCTGCGGCCGTGAGCTCATTACCGGTGCGGGAAAAACATCCGCGTCCGGAAACGGCTCTCCAAAGCCTGTCAGGAGCGCGATATCGAAAAAGCGCTGACAGCAGTCCGGCGAAAGGGGGCCATCTCACAAACGCCCGCGCGATCTCTTCCGCGAAAATTTCCCTTTTATTCGCTCAACTCCCGGGCCCGATGTGCCGATACTTTGATGTGGGGTAATCTCGCATGAATGAGACGTATTTGATGAAAGTCACCGCGGGATCGGAAAAACCGATGCTAACAGTAAAAGCGGAAATCCGAAGGACCCTCGCCGTCATTTCAATCGAGGGATCTTTGATCAACGAGCACATGAACAAGATGCTCATGCTCTGGGACACCCTTATACAGAAAAATCCGAAGATCATCGCGTTTGACTGCGACCTGCTCACCACCATCGACTCGACCGCCATCGGCACCATCGTGAAATTTCTCAACGAAACCAGGGAAAAGAACATACGCCTTATCTTTTTCGACATCGACGAGCCCATCCTGCACCTGATCCAGACCGCCCGCCTGGACCGCTTCATCGAAATTACGACAGGAGAAAAGTTCCGCTCGGAATTCAACTACGACTGAAATCCGGCTGGAAAATTCTTCGCCTTCCGTTTGTTTTTCCCTCCCGTCATGTGTATATTGTGCATGCCGTTACACTGCGTGAGGGGGACAACGGCCATGAAGCTTGAGGCGTGCAAGAAATGCCCGTATTTCATTTCATTGAAGGCGGATGAAATCATGTGCGGGTACCGCAACCAGGTCACCTACAGGATCATCGGAAAAAGCGAAAAGAACCTCGAATACGCGGTCATGGGCTGCCCTCG
>CAZPZJ010000019.1:0-4673 GCA_964591055.1 uncultured Leptospiraceae bacterium | reverse complement strand
CGGCGCGAGGTGAGGCAGACACGGACATTGCGCTTCGAACGCATCGATGAAGAGGCTGATTTCTACGCGTACCACCTGGGGATGGGGACGGAATTCACGCAACAGGTCCGCTCAATTCTCGAAAAAAACACGGTATTCGACGGCCATGCATACGAGTTTCAAAGCGAATACCGCGACACTGTTTTCGCGTTCTGAACGTCATTTCCCGGGCGTCTTCCCGCTGAAGAGATCGGGCAGCCGCGCGGCGATTTCCTCGGCCTTGGAGGTGAGCTTCCCGATGTCGACCAGCGCGCTCATCCTGCCGCACCTGATCAGGGCGCGGTTCACGCACTGGCCCGCAAGCGAGTATTCAAACGGAAGTCGCAGCTTTTTCCCGGACGAAAAATTCACAAGCCACACGCCGTCCGCACGGTGCACCACCGCGCCCTGCTCCCCCAGCGCCACGTCGAAGGCGTCGGAAAACGAGTAGAGAGCTTCCGACTTTCCGGACGCGATCCCGGCTGACGCAATCGTCCACGCTCCCATCGAGCCCGCCACGTAATAGAGCCTGTTATCACCGAGCGCGCTGCGGCGGGAGGTAACCGGCCTGTCTTTCATCAAAACCGCGCCCGTCGAGAGGTCCGCCACGCTTGCCCGGTACACGCCGGCATTGCCCGTAACCAGCGAAATCAACGATCCCCTTGAAATGATGACGGTGTCGGACGCCGCGAGTCCAATGGGGGAGGGAAACTTCGCGCCCCTGAAAAGCTGCTCGCCTCCCCCCGATCCCGCGTCGTAGCGGTAAACCATCTGCCCGGCGGAATACAGCACGGCGTCATGGGACATGAAAATACCCGTAATGGGCGCCTTTCCGTCGGGCGAAACGACAAGCTCCCCGCGGACAAGGCCCCCCTCCAGCACCTTCAGCGCCCGGCCGTTGCTCACCGCGAGGGCGTTCCGCTCCGCGTCAAACGACATCATGCGCCATTCGCCGGAAATGTCGAAGGTCTCAACGACCGGGTAAAGCAGCCTGAGCACCTTGCCGTCACGCGCGAAAACCATTTTTTCCCCGCACCCGACGTGAGGCGCTTCGGTGACGAACTCCGCCGCGTAATGCAGCAGATCAACCGCCAGGCGAGCCGTCGCCCCGTCCCTGTCGCCGGCCTGGTACGCCGAAATCGCTTGCTCTATGTGCCGCGAGGGACCGTCGCCACAGCCCGCGGCGAACGCACACGCGACGGCGCAGGCGGCGACCGCGCGGCGAAGACAGCTTGTATTCATCATTGCGCTTCCTGAGGTATGTTTTATTTTTTCTGCACTTTCGACCTGATTTTCTCGACGGCCTTGGACAGGTACGCCGAATCAAGCAGATCTATGGCGCGTGCGGAGCCTGCCGAACGCGCCTTGATCCCGAACTTTGACGTGGTGATGTATATGCCTGACTTGCATTTTTCCGCGATCATCTTTTTATGAAAATCGAGTATCTGCGACTCGGTTATCTCCCGCGTGGTCCGGTTGAAGTACACCAGAAGCGGCGGTTCGTTGCTGCGCTTTATGTTGAACGCCTTGAAGTAGTACTCGTTGTGCGACACCTCGGTCCTTGAGATGATGTTGTGGTTGAGCCCGGCAATGATCTCAACCAGAAGGGGCTGAAGCTCGGTGAGGGACGAGTCGAACAGTATCTTGACGTTCTCATCGTGCAGTATCCTGTTATAATCCTCGAGCTTGAGGCGCGTGCTTCTGAAGTCGGCGTTCTTCTTGGCGATCTGTTCCCAGTGGTACACCGCCTCGGATATCCTGTTCTCGCTCTCGTAGCACTCGGCGAGCAGGTAGCGGTACGCGAGCCCCTCCTCATCATCGCTTTTCACCTTTCCGATCCCCTGCTCAAGCACCTCGATGGCTTTTGCGAACTGGTCGTTTTCGAAAAACATTTCGCCCATACGAAGCAGGCTTCTGGTGAAGTAGCGGCTGTCCTTCTTCGCGTTCTCGAACATGCGGACGGCGGTTTCATGATCCTTTTTCCCCTTGTAGATGACACCGAGGTAGTAATGCGCTTCGAACTGGTTGGGATTCGCCTCGATGCTCCGCAGCAGGTAGTTCTCGGCCCCGTCGAACTCCGACAGATAATAACATGAAACCCCAAGTGGAAGCAGGCAGTCGATAAGCGAGGGGTCCATCGTGTAGGCCTTGAAAAGGTGATCGCGCACCTCGCGGTACTTTTTCTGCTGGAACAGCGCGTGACCCACTCGGTGGTTGGCCTTCACGTCGTCGGGATTGAAGTTCAGGATGGCGCGGTATTCCTCGATTTCCTTCTGGCGCTGCTGCGTTTCGCCGTACAGCTCTGCGAGCCTGTAATGTATGTCGACTTCCTGGACATATCTTTTAAAATCGGGAAGCGAGAGGATTCCGTTGAGCTCGGAGATCGCAAGCAGGTACTGCTTCTGAATGGTGAGTATCTGCGCGCGCACGTAGCGGGCCGGCGCGTATTCCTTCTTCTTCTCCAGCACGACCTTGATGATTTCGCTTGCCTTGAGGTGGTCGCCCGATTTCAGCATTTCTTCGGCCTTGCGCACCCGGGAGGGTATCTGCATCCTTCTGATGGCCATCAATACGCCGATGGCCGCGAAAAACACGATAATAAAAGCGGCGATTCTCAATATCAGGTTCACCATGGGCTTTCCGCACACGTGAAATGTCCGGCACGCATCCGGCCATGCAGGACTGCGTCCGCACTCGTGCACGTTTATACCACCCTCAAACCGATTCCGTCAAGAATAATAAATTCCACCGAGGCCGTCTTCGCTTTGCGCGCCCGCATCCGGGGAAGATTTACAACAGCACCACCTTCATCACGGCAAAAAACTGATTGAAAATATCACTCCCCTTTCATATAAGGAATCCGCACGGCCGCCTGCCCGCGCCATGCGTAAATCGTCACAGAGGGGAGCTTCCACGCGCGATGATCACCATCCAGGGCCTTAAAAAGCACTTTCACGTCCGCAGGGCGGGCGTATTTGAAAAGCCCTCGGTGGTGAGAGCGGTTGACGACGTCAGCTTCACCATAGCCGAAGGCACGACGCTCGGCATGGTGGGCGAGAGCGGCAGCGGAAAAACCACCGCGGCGCGCTCAATCCTCCGGCTCATCGAGCCCGATGACGGCGAAATCATCATCGACGGCACGAGCGTCCGCGGCCTGAAGTGCGGCGAGCTCAGGCGATTCAGGAAAAACATGCAGGTCGTGTTCCAGGACCCCTACGGATCGCTGAATCCGCGGATGACTGTCGGCAAGATCATCTCGGAACCGCTGAAAATCCACTTCAGCCTGACACGCGCTGAAATCCGGGAGCGCCTTGACGAGCTGCTCTCCATGGTGGGGCTGGCCCCCGAGCACGCCGGCCGCTACCCGCACGAATTCAGCGGTGGCCAGCGGCAGCGCATCGGGATCGCCCGCGCGATCGCCCTCAACCCGAAGTTCATCATCCTGGATGAGCCGGTGTCCGCGCTCGACGTGTCGATTCAGGGCCAGATTCTCAATCTTCTGATAGACCTTCAGGAGAAATTCTCGCTCACCTACCTTTTCGTCGCGCACGACCTGTCCGTGGTCGAGCACATGAGCGAGCGCATCGTGGTGATGTACCTGGGACGCGTCGTGGAGGAGAACACCCGCGAGGGGCTTTACCAGGCCCCCCTGCACCCTTACACCACGAACCTGCTGAAATCCATACCGGAGAACAGGCCGGTAAAGCACGGTTTTTCAGTGCTTCCCGGTGAAATTCCCTCACCGGAAAATCCTCCGCGGGGCTGCCACTTCCACCCCCGCTGCCCGCGCGCCATGGACATCTGCCGGGAACAGTATCCGGCCATGAAAACCGTCCAGGGCGCCAGGGTGGCGTGCCACCTGTACTGATGGCGCCAAATCGCGAATCACGCCGCCGGATCCTGCGATGGTGCGCCGCGCTCACGCTGCTTGTGGCGATCACGACTCCCCAGCCGCGCACCCTCTCCGCCGGCGACGATCCCGACGAGTTGATTCAAATCTACATGCGCGACACACGGACGAAAAAACCGCCGGAGCGCCCCTCCGAACGCATGTACTCGAAAAACGGCATCATATACTGCACCGGCGCCGGGCGCGCCGCCGAATTGAACAACAGGGCTGCCGACCTCATCACCGCCGGCGGGAATGCGGAAGCAAAGGAGATCCTCTCCCGGGGACTTGAACGCACACCGCTCTTCTTCCCGTTCGTGTACAACGCCGGCCTGTGCTGCCTTTTCCTCAGGGAATACGAACAGGGCCTCATCTACTTCAGGCGCGCCAGCGACCTGCTCCCGGAATACCCCAAGACCTATCTGCAGATGGGCTACATCAGCGAGATGAAGGGGCTCCCGGACGAGGCGATCGCGCAATACCGCAGGGCGCTCGGGACAAACACCAAGGAGCTTGATTCCTTCATACTGATCGGAGACATCTACTACAACCGCAACAGGATCGACACGGCGGAAAAGTATTACCGCGCGTCGCTGAAGATCGATCCGCTTTTTTCCAACGGGATCATCGGCGTGGCCAAGATACACTTTTACCGCAAGGAGTATCACAGCTGCATCGTTGTCATCAAGTCTGTTGACCTTGAAAGCGAATACGATCGCGCCCTGCACTATTACTACGCCGAAAGCGCATACAAGCTGCTCGACTA
>CAZPZJ010000018.1:22186-28792 GCA_964591055.1 uncultured Leptospiraceae bacterium | reverse complement strand
TCTGTCCCTAGTACGAGAGGACCGGGATGGACGAACCTCTGGTGTACCAGTTGTCATGCCATTGGCATCGCTGGGTAGCTATGTTCGGAAAGGATAACCGCTGAAAGCATCTAAGCGGGAAGCCTACTCTAAGATTAGATTTCCCTTGGACTTCGAGTCCACTGAAGACCCCTCGAAGACTACGAGGTTGATAGGCTGGAGGTGTAAGCGCGGTAACGTGTTCAGCCGACCAGTACTAATCGGTCGTGAGGCTTGACCATATTATAAAAACCCCGAGTGGAAACTCGGGGTTTTTTGTTTCAGAGAAGAGAAGAAGCAGCGCCATTAGCAATGAAATGAAGCGGTTTGTCTATTTATCAATTGACGTAAAACTCATGCGGGGTTAGCATGTGGATGATAAGAAGGACATTTGAATCTCCGCTTGTATTAAAACGATGATGCCGAAAGCATTGTCGATTGCCGAACATAACAAAACACACCGAGGTAATACCATGATACAGAAAAGGATCGAAGACGATATTCTTATCGTGACGCTGGAGAACGGCAAGGATAACTCAATCCTGAAATCATTTTACGATGAGATGAGAGAGATTTTACGAGAACTCAACGATAATCCGAGCCCGAAAGGCATGGTGATCACCGGGCAGGGAAGATTCTTTTCCTCCGGGTTTAATTTACCGATGTTTCTGAACTTTAAAAACGCCAAAGAAATCGCGGATTTTTTCAAGCAGGTGGAAGAACCGGTCCTCGTGGACCTGTTTATGTGTAAAAAGCCGGTGATCGCGGCTCTCAACGGCCATACGGTTGCGGGCGGCATGATCCTTGCGATGGCGTGTGATTATCGCATCGCCACTCCCAATCCCAAGGCGAAATACGGCATGAGCGAAGTGAAGATAGGACTGCCCCTCGCGGTCGCGCAGGGGGAAATAGTCAGGTTCAGCATGAGCAATGACAAAAATTACCGCGATCTTGTCTACTTCGGCAAAATGATGGGAGTCGAGGATGCGCGGGCGATGAATATTGTCGATGAGGTTGTGGAAGAGGCGGAGCTCATCACCAGGGCGAAGCAGGTCATATCCACCTGGATCGATAATCCCGGCCGCGCGTTCATCCCGATCAAAACACTCTACCGCATGCCGCTTGCCGACAGGATGAGAAAGTACATCGCGGAATGGGACTGGGAAAAGAGCCTGGAATGCTTTTTCTGGGAGGATGTCCGGAAAACCCTCGAATTCGTGTACGCATCCATGAACAAATAAGACCGGCGCGAGGTTTATGGATTTACAAAGAGCGGTATGGAACGTCTTCTCCATTCGGAAAAAGGAGGCGCGGTTTGTCCTGCCGCTCTTTCTCCTGTATCTTCTGTCAGGCTCCTTTTACGCCTTTGGCCAGATTTACACCGAGACAATTTTTCTGAAAACGTATGGAGCGCAGGGGCTTGCCCGTTTTTTCGTGTACAACGGTATTGCGCTTGTGGCCGCGGGGATTGTATACAATCTGCTTGTCCTGCGGTTGACACTGCGCCGCGGCTATTACGCGCTGGTGGGTTTTTTTTCTTTCCTCATTATCTGCGCAATCTTCGCCGCGGACAAACACTATCCGTGGCTCCCCTTTTACCTGTTTCTCGGGAATTACCTGTTTACGTTTTTTCTTGATATCCACTTTTTTAATTTTATTTTTCAGTATCTTTCGATCCGCAGCGCAAGGCGGGTAGTTCCGCTTTTAATGGGGGGAGGCAAGCTCGGGGGGATTGTCGCGGCATTGCTGATTTTTTCTTTTTTTTCCACCGATATCGCGACAAAGGGCGCTCTGCTGTGGCTCATTAACGGTATCATGATCGTGCTTCCACTGCTGGCGCTCGGTTCCATTTCCGGGAGGGCCGAAACCAGGAAGGCCGCGGTGATTGATGATGTGTTTTCCGATTCCCGTTTCTGGAATAAAATCATAGAGCGGCTGCGCCTTTCGAAAAGCGTGCCGGTGTTCGCCTCTTCCATCCTGGCGGTTCTATCAATGGCCGTGGTGAATCTCATCGCGGAATTCTACTTCGCGAAGTTCTTCAACGCGGCATTCCCCTCTCCTGCACAGCTCGCGGGTTTTCTGAGCGTCTATACGTTTTGCGCGGATTTTATCACGCTCGCCGCCCAGATGTTTCTCACGGCGCGGATTATTGCGCGGCTCGGTGTGCAGAATTCCAACCTTGTGTATCCCGCCTCCTTCCTTCTTTTCATGTCGGCGGCGGTCTTTTCTCCGGGAATTCTCGCCGGGACAGCGCTCCGGTTCTTCCGTAAAAATGTAAGCGTCATCATACGTCAGCCGGTTTTCAATGTGATCATCGCGGCGGTCCCCAGGGAGAAAGCTGCGCAGGTGAAGTCCTTTATCAGTGGAATTGTTCTCCCGGTCGGCATGGTCGCGGGGGGGATGGTGCTGCATGTTTTCAGGATGGTCCCGGAAGAGGTGGCGTGGTTCATTGCGGGCCTGTTCGGGACAGTCTATCTTGTCGTGTCGGTGTATCAGAACAGGGCCTACGTGGCGTCACTTCGAGGCCATCTTGACATGGACTTGCAGGAGAGTTCGGAAGCCCCGCTGACCGAAAAGGACTATGCCGCGATTTGCCAGGACCCGCGGCAGGCCGCCCGGACGCCCGAACTGTACGAGGCGCTTTACCTCGAATATCCGCGGCGTGAGCTTTTTCTGTCATTGTATCCGCACTTCGGAAAGCTTGGCCGGGCGGGCAAGGAGAAGGTGCTTGCGGCGATTGGTGCGGAGGAAATCGAGATTCGCATGGAAGTGATACTGGCGGCGCTCAAAGATGCTGATCCGCTCATAAGGGGACTTGCGCTGGGCGAGGCGAAAAAGCTCCCGTTTGATGCGCAGAAATTCCTCTTCGACTCCATTCCCCGGGCCAAACTCATGTCGGAAGAGTTCGCCCGTGATTACCTGTACGCGCGGGCCCGGAAAAGGGCGGGACGCGCCGGGGGAACGGACATAGAGGCATCGAGTTTCCTGACCAATCTTCTGAAAAACGGCACCGATGACGAAGCGCGCCAGGAGGCCGTCAGAAGACTTTCACAGATACGCTACGAGGTCCTTGACGGCGATCTCGATCCGGTGGAATTTTTCATTCTCACGCGCGTCCTTGAACCGGCGGATTATGCCCGCATGCTGGTCAATTGCACGGTGAAAACCGGGAGCGGGACGCTGCTGCGGGCGCTTTCCCCCCTCGCGAGGGATATTGACCGGGCGATTGCCAGAAGGGTGCTCTTTGCGTGCAGGGCTGTCGCACTCCCCGAGCTGATCGGATTTATGGAGAATGCCGCTAAGCTCGCTGAAATTGACAAGGCGCTCCTGCTCGACTTCAGAAACGATCTCTCCGACCGGGACATGTCGAATATTTTTTGCAGAGACGAGCAACTGATCTCAATATTATCCGCGAGGCTGTTTCAGAGCTATCCGTACCACAGGAAAGCGAATTACCTGAATTACTTCATAAGCCTCGACATAAAACCGGCCGCAGTGATGAAGCGGTTCATCGAGCACGAAATAGGGAGAACAGGCGTCGTGAAGGACGCTCTGGCCCGGCTGGGTCCCGGCGGGCCGGACGGCGGCATGAGCGCCGCTTTTCTGCGTCTCGCGCTGATCGAAGAAATCGGGCTCCATAAAAAGCTCATCCTCAAGGCGGTGGGCATGCTGACCGGCATCGATCTGGATGAGGTGTATGAGTCCGGGATTTTCCTCAAGGACAGGGACATCACCGGATATATCGTGGAATACATCGATTCCTCCGGCCGTTATCCGCGGGATACGGCGCGCCTTTTCGAAGCGGAGGGTTTTGACGGTGAGACCGTCGCTGACAGTCGGGATTATGCCGCCGATGTGGCGGAGGTGATGCGCCGATCCTGGGCGTTTATGCCGGAAAGCGCGGGGCTTGTGAAGGCGGCATTGCGGATGCTTCCGGAAGAAAACGGGCAGCGATTGAGGCGCAATGCCGGAAGAGAGGCGCCTGACGACGGGGAGGTGTATATGCTCAACCTGATGGGGAAGATCATTTTTCTCAAGGAAAACCGGATATTTCAGGACATTCAGCTTTCCGACCTTATTCACATCGCCAGGGTCACAAAAGAAGTTGAGCTCCCGCCGAACAAGGTTTTTCTCCGGGAAGGTGAGACGGGTGACGACCTCTTCATCGTCATCGACGGCGAGGTCGAGGTTTTCACCGATCAGAAGTCAATCGAGCTCCTTGGCAGCGGCAGCTGCATCGGCGAGCTTTCGATCATTGACGCGGAGCCCAGAAGCGCGAATGTAAGGACCAGGAAAAAGACCAGGCTGATGGTGCTGAACAGAAAGGAATTCCTTCTTACGCTCAAGGACAATCCGGGGATCGCGATCAATGTCATGCAGGTCCTTGCGCAGCGGTTGAGGAAAATGCTGGATTAGAATTACGCCGCCGCATATAATGGACGCCGGTCTGTGGAGGACTTCCCGTGTTCAGAGCGGTACTGAAACTATATGCCGGCGTCCTGCCGGTGCGGTCGATATGCGCCGTTCCGATGATTATCATCTGCGCCATCGGCCTGCTGTCCGCATCTCCTTCGGGTGAGGCCGTCCCCGAATCGCCCGCCGGCCCCCGGCAAATCCAAAATGGAAAGGGCGGCGCCGATTCATCAGATGAACGGCAGGAGTACCACAGGCTCAAGACCACCGATGAGCTGCTGCGGGATCTGACCCGAAACCGGCACCGCAGGGGCAAGCGCTTTCTTGAAGTGCAGAATCCCGATGAGCTTTTAAAATATCTTGTGAAGCGGAAATGGTACCGGTACGGCACCGGTGGAGTCGAGAAAACGGGCCTTGAAGGGCTGGAAAGCCTACGCCATGCCGATGCTGACCTCTCCGCCGTCAAAAGGGGCGCGAGCGAGGATATTTCCAACATCGTTGTGCTGCTCGGCGAAATTCCGGCAAGCAGGCAGGAGCCCGTCTACGCTCCTGTTTTCATAACGGACAAAAAAAAGGTTTTCGGCACAAGGACCGACCTTTCATTCACCTGGGTCGGGTACAAGTCCACGCTCAAGCTGTCGCAGAAGCGGTTTCCCTGGCGCAACACCACGCTCAATGAAACGATCATCGGCTCGTTCCTGTTTGCAAGCGGCACGAACCTCGGTTTTGTCAGCGGAAATCTCAAAGAGGAAACCCGTTTTTACACCAACTACATCTCGGAGATAATCACGCTGACATGCCATCTGCCCCTTTCTTTCAGCGCGGGGGTCAGCCTCGACTCACGGCAGTACTTCTTCGTGGAGCGCGATGTGCCCGACGGCTTCATCATGCCTCTCAACCATTACAACCTTTTCCCGCGCATCGACCTCGGCTTCGATCGCATGAGCGAGAAGGGAATCGATCAGCTTACGGAAGGCATGCGCATCTCGACGTGGATTGGCTATGGCGTCCGGAACCGGTGGGAGCCGTGGGGTGACCCGTCCGACATGCAGAGCAGCGAAGGAGCGAAAACCTTTACCATCTACTCTCTCACAATGACATGGGGGGTGTTGTTCGCGGGAACGCAGAACGTGGTGGTGAGGGCTCGCATCAAGGGCGGCATCGACAATGATTTTTTAACGCGTCCCCGGTTTGGCGGCACGATCGACAACGCCGGGCTCGATGTGGTGCACGGGTTCACGATCGACTCCTTCCGGGTGGACAGCTTCGCCCTGGTGAACGCCCGCTACGGGTACGATCTTTTCCGGCGCCTCCGGCTCAACCTCTTTTTCGACTACGCCCGGGTTATCGCACCAGACAGGGAGGACGTGGTGGGAGGGGCGTACGGCGTGCGAATTACCGCGTTCGGGGGATTGCCGATATGGCTGTCGCACGGGATCGGGATGCGTGTGCATCCGAGGGGCGACGAGCTTGAACAGGTGGTCATGGTGATGACCGCCGCCGGATGGTAAAAAAAGCTTGACGGTGCCCCTGATGGCGCACTACCGTTTTGCACAACAGGCCAGAAAGGCGCGTTCCCGGGAAATGTACGGGGCGGCCGGAGCCGACACCGCAAGCCGATTACCGATACCATCGAAGGAATACAATTATGAAAGTCATTGAAGGAAAGATCGACGCGTCAGGGCTGAAGGTCGCCATCATCGTTTCGCGGTTCAACGAGTTCATCACATCGAAGCTTCTGGGCGGGGCGGTCGACTGCCTGAAGCGCAGCAACGCCTCTGAAGACGACATCAGCGTGGTGTGGGTGCCGGGCGCGTTCGAGATACCGGTGACCGCGAAGGTGATAGCGGAATCAGGGAAATTCAACGCGGTCATCTGCCTGGGCGCAGTGATCCGGGGCGCAACCCCCCACTTTGATTTCGTCGCCTCGGAGGTTTCCAAGGGCGTGGCGCAGATCGGGCTGGCGGCGAAGATTCCTGTGATCTACGGGGTGCTGACCACGGACACCATCGAGCAGGCCATCGAGAGGGCGGGCACCAAGTCGGGCAACAAGGGATTTGACGCGGCGCTTTCCGCAATCGAGATGTGCAATCTCTTCCGGCAGCTCGCGTAAATGGGACACAGGAGGAAGGCCAGGGAGTACGTTCTTCAGGCCATGTACATGTACGAGGTTGT
>CAZPZJ010000018.1:10533-22086 GCA_964591055.1 uncultured Leptospiraceae bacterium | reverse complement strand
GAGTTTTCCGGACAGTTCATCAACGGCATTCTTGATTCCATAAAAAAAACCGGGCTTGGCGGGGAGGATAGAGAGGCAGGTGATAACGGGGAATAAGAACAGGTTTTCCATGTCGGAGGGCGATGGCGCTCCCGCGGGCCGGGAAGCCGATGAGCCGCTCCATAACCGGATCGTCGGGATCGAGTCCGAGAAAAAGGACCGGATGCGGTTCTGGTCGGGCATGCCGGCGCGGAAACGCTCGCTCGCAATCGCCTCCGCCATTTCAATCGCTGCGATCGTTGCGGCCATCGTCATTACCCGCATATACAACAGGCCGGGAGATTTCATGTCCTCCGGTTCGCAGTCAGAGGAGCGCGTCATCGTCGCCAATGACCGTAACGAGCTTCCAGGCGGCGTCTCGGAGAACATCCACATCGTGCGCGGCAAACAGAGCTACCTGAAGGGCTACCAGGCCGACGCGCTCCACGAGTTCAATGAGGCGGTTCAGTCGGACGCGAGCGATTCCGACAAGGCGATCGCGCTCACCTACATGGGCATCATCCACGACGAGCAGGGCAAGTACGACAAAGCGGTGGAGTTCTATGACCGCGCCGTGCGCTACGACAGCGCCAATCCCATCATATACCGCAACATGTCGCTGACCTACCGGCACATGCGCCAGTTCGACAAGGCGGTTGACTCCGTGCGCAAGGCGATCCGCCTGGAGCCCCGGAACGTGAACAACCGCCTTCTGGCCGGCAATATCCTGTTTGAACAGGGCAGATACCGGGATGCGCGGGCCGAATACCAGGAGGTGCTGGGCATCCAGCCTGAAAATGCCTCCGCCCTCTACAACCTCTCCATGACGCTGATCAGGGACGGCGACCAGGTATCGGCCATCGAGTACCTGAAGAAGGCCGGGGACGCCGACAGGATCGGTAAAGTGGCGCACATGTCCTATTCCAAGCTCGGTGTCGTGTTCACACAGATGGGAGACTACGAAATTGCCGAGAACTACCTGAAAAAGGCCATCTCCATCAACCCGACCGACCCGCTTGACCGCTACAACCTTGGCGTCGTCAATTTGAAAAAGAACGACAAGGAGGCGGCGCTGCGCGAGTTCGCCAAAGCCGAGGAGCTCGGGAAAAGCGACGCGGCGATGCTGGCGAACCTTGGCGAGGCGTACCTCTCGCTCAAGGAATACGACAAAAGCCTTGATGCGTACAGGGGTCTGCTCGCGGTCAACCAGCGCGACGTCAAGATTCTCTCGCGCGTGGCGGAGATTCTCTACGAAAAGGGCGACCTTGAGGGCTCCTACTCGTATTTCAAGCGGATCACTGAGACGCAGCCCGCGTCCGAGCACGCGCGCATCGCCTACATCAACATGGGTAACATCATGGACGAGTCCCAGCGCTATGATGATGCGATCCAGTCGTACCAGAAGGCGCTCGCGATCAATCCCAAGGACGAGGACGCGCTCTACAATCTGGGCCTCTCGTTCAGCGGCGCGGGGAAGCCCGAGCTCGCCATCGAGGCGTGGAAGAGCGCGTCCAGCCTCAACCCGAGGAATCCCAAACCGCTGGTGGCCATCGCAGATTACTACTACCGGAACAAGTACTACGACATGGCCTCCGACGAGTACCAGCGGATACTGCGCCGCTGGCCCGACCTGCAGGACGCGCATTTCAACCTCGGGGCGATCTACTACAAGCGCAACCTGGTCGACTACGCACAGGCCGAGTTTGAAAAGGTGGTGGAGCTCAACGACCGCAACGATTTCGGGCGCAAGGCGCTGGTGAATTTGTCGCTTCTGACCGCCCGGAAGGACTCGAAGTCGGAGGCCGGACTTGAGAAGGCGCTGTCGTACGCGCAGAAGGCGCTGATGCAGAAGCCCAACGACCCGGACGCGCTCTTCGCCACCGGTGTGGTGTATTATCGCAGGCAGATGTACGACCAGGCCATCGAGACATTCTACCAGGTGGTTCGCGCCACGCGCGACAGCAGGCGGATCGCCGACGCCTACAATAACATAGGCATGGCGTATTACAGCAAGTCGGATTACCGCAGGGCGCTGCGCGCCTTCAACCGCGGCGTCGAGGAGGACCCGGCCAACGAGGAGATCCGCATCAACCGCAAGACCGCCATGCAGGCCTACGAGTCGGAGCTGGAACGCAGATAGATGAGCCCCGCGCGCGTAATCGACAGAAACTACCTTGACGGCGTTGAGGACAACTGCCTTTCGCCTGTCGCATGCCGTTCGCGGCTCTCGCGCGGCAGGCAGTACGACGAGCCTTCCCACCAGTACCGCACTGAATTCCAGCGCGACCGCGAGCGCATCATCCACTCGCGCGCGTTTCGCCGGCTGGAGTACAAGACGCAGGTGTTTGTCAACCACGAGGGGGACCATTACCGCACGCGCCTCACCCACACGATCGAGGTGGCCCAGATTGCGCGCTCTATCGCCCGGGCGCTCCGGCTCAACGAGGACCTGGCCGAATCCATTGCGCTGGCCCACGACCTCGGCCATACGCCGTTCGGACACACGGGAGAGCAGGTGCTCAACGAGCTCCTTAAAATGGACGGAGGGTTCGAGCACAACCGGCAGAGCCTTCGAGTGGTGGAACGGCTCGAAAAGCGATACCGTGATTTCCCCGGCCTCAACCTGACCTGGGAGACGCGCGAGGGCATCATCAAGCACTCGACGTACTACGACCATCCCGAGGTCTCGCAGTTCTTGCCGGATGAGCTCCCCTCGCTCGAGGCGCAGATCATCGACTTCGCCGACGAGATTGCGTACAACAACCACGACCTCGATGACGGGCTCTCATCGGGCATGCTGGATTTCGAAGAGGCAAAGGGGCTTGAGATATGGCGCATGGCCTGCGATCGGTCGGGCGGGGAAACAGAGCATGTGGCCGACCGCAAGCTTGCGACCGGCATTGTCGTGCGGATGATGATCAACCTGCTTGTTACCGATCTCATCGATACGATGAGGGCCAACATCAGGCTGCACGGGGTGAAGGACGCCGCTGACGTCCGGAAGTGCGGGCACAAACTCGCCGGGTTCAGCGGGCCGGTTGATGAGTCGAACCGCGAGCTCAAGGAGTTTTTGAAAAACAACATGTACCAGCATTACAGGGTGGTGCGCATGGGCATCAAGGCGCAGCGGGTGGTGCGCGAGCTCTTCCAGCTCTACCTGGAGCATCCCCACGCGCTTCCGCACGAGTACTACGAGCGCGGCGAGCACGAGGGATTCCGGCGCACCATCGCCGACTACATCGCGGGCATGACCGACCGGTACGCCATGGAAGAGCACCAGAAGCTCACCGATCCGATGATCAGGGTATAGGGATGCAAGAGGAATACTTCGAACTGCCGGAATTTTTAAAAGAGATGATCGAACGGGGCGAACAGATTGACGAGATTCGCCTCGACGCAGAGGGCAACTGGACCCACAACGGCCGCCCTTTTCAAAACCAGAGGATCATCGATTTTTTTCACCAGTCCATCTTCCGGACGAAGGACGGGCAGTACGTGCTGCACTACGGGGATTTTACCTATCCCATCACCGTCGATGACGCGCCGTTTATCGTAACGGGCGTGCGCTTCACGGGATTCGGCGATTTCGAGCAGGCGTACATCACGCTGAAATCCGGAGTCGAGGAGGAGCTTGACCCCGATTCGCTGTATTTCAAAAGGGCCGACAACAGCCTGTACTGCATGGTGCGCGGCGGGACGATGCCCGCGAAGTTCCTCAGATCTCCCTCGTTTTGCGTGCTTGAAAGGCTGGAGGAGAGCGAAGACACGTTTCACCTGACGATCTGCGGAAAGCGCATCGTGCTTCGCGAGAAGGACCAGGGCGAGTAGTCTACTTTCCCCAGATATCTTCCAGCGTCCTTTCCCTCCCCGATCCCTGCCGGTATATCCTGTAGCGCAGGGGATTTTTCAGATAAAATTTCCGGTGGTAATCCTCGGCGGGGTAGAATGTGCCCGCCGGTCTGATTTCGGTCGCTATGGGGCGATCGATTTTTCCGCTCCGTTCAAGCTCGCTCTTCGATTGTTCGGCAATCCGCTTTTGCGCGTCGTTATGGTAAAAAATCGCCGTTTTATACTGGCTCCCGCGGTCCACGAACTGCCCGCCGCCATCCATCGGATTGATCTGCCGCCAGAATATCTCCAGGAGTTTTTCGTACGTGACTTTCGTCGGATCGTAGGTGATCTGCACGGCTTCCAGGTGGCCGGTCTCGCCGGTGCAGACGTCTTCGTAGGTGGGATTTGCCGTTATCCCTCCGGTATATCCCGGCATCACTCCGTGAACTCCTTCTATTGCGTCAAAGGGTCGCTCCATGCACCAGAAGCATCCTCCCGCGAATGTCGCTTTTACAAGCTGCATTTCACCCTCCCCGGTCGCGCCTTGAGAACAGGCGTTCGTGATACATGCGAAGAATAGTATTAATACCTTTTTCATAATTAAGCCTTTTATAATATAGTGTATTTCTTTAATAACGTCAAGCGTGTATGGTTTGTGAATGCGTGTGAGGGAACGATAATAATGGACAGATAATCATTGACGTTAATGCTGTTGTGTGCATTTATTTATTGCAAAGGGGGCCGTCAACGTGAGCATGGGAATGGTTATTGTGCTGGCGCTGTTCGCAATCATCGCCTATGAGGCGCTCAGGGCCTTTGTAAAGGAACGCGTGACGAAGCTTCTCACGCGCTCGGTGAAGCGCTACATCAACGAGCACCACATCAAGCTTGACCGCTTCAAATTCATGAACAAGTTCATCGTCAGGCAGGAGCTGATGAACGACCCGGAGATTCATGAAGGCATCCTGAAGCATTCCGCGGCTTCCGGAAAGCGGATACAGGATGTCGAGGACATGGTGGAGGGGTACATCGAGGAGATTGTCCCGTTCTTCAACCTTCTCACCTATTACAAGATGGGATGGTGGATTGCGAATACGCTGCTCAATTTGATCTATGAAGTCGTCATCGACCGTGAAAACGCAGAAAAGCTGAAAAAGATCCCGCCAGGCCATGCGGTGGTGTTCGTGATGAACCACCGGAGCAACATCGATTACGTGCTGGTGGCGTACATGCTGGCGCAAAACATTTCAATCAGCTATGCCGTGGGGGAATGGGCGAGGGTGTGGCCGCTTGAACACATTTTCAAATCGTTCGGCGCGTACTTCCTCCGCAGGAATTTCCGTGAAAAGCTCTACCATCTCGTGCTGGAAAAGTACATACAGCTCATCAGCCGGCAGGGCGTCACGCAGGGAATTTTCATTGAAGGCGGGCTTTCAAGGGACGGGGCGTTCAGGGACACCAAAATCGGCCTCATTGACTACATCATGAAAATAAAGGGCAATCCCGGCTTCAGAGGCGACATTGTCTTTGTACCCGTGGGCATCAACTACGACTGGGTGCTCGAGGACAGGGTGCTGATCCGGGAATGGCTGGGAAAAAAGGAAAAGAGCGGATTCCGGGACAACATTGCCTCCCTGCTCAGGGTAACGGTGCGTGGTCCGTTTCTTGTGCTTTTCAACACGGCGAGGATGCTTGCGGGCAGGCTCCGGCAGCACGGATACGCCAGTGTGAGTTTCGGTGATCCCGTTTCCGCTTCCGAGTTCATCCGGAAGAGGAGGAAGGATTTTTTCAGCCTTGAGCGCACACAGCGCCTCGCGGTCGTGAAGACCTTTGCAAACGAGCTGCTCCGGCGGATTGGCGAGGTGGTCCCCGTCACTCCCGTGTGCCTTGTGTCGGCGGTGTTGCTTGCAAACGGAGGGAAAGAGATGTGCTTCAGGGACCTGGTTGACACGGTCGCGGCGCATAAAAAGGCGTTCAGAAGGGACGGTCGCAGGATCGTCATCGGAAGATCGTTTTTCAGCAGCAGCCAGGGCTATGCGCACCTTGAGAGCGAAAAGAGCGGCCGGAGAAAGGAGCTGGTCTCTTTCGAGGAGGACATGCTCATCAAAAACGAGGCAATGACGACTGTGCATGTTGCGCTTGACATCCTCAAGCGCCGGAAGATTGTAAGAGTCGCCAGTGGCGTTGTTGAAATCATGGAGGGCAGGGAGACCTTCCTCAGGTATTATGCGAACTCGATCGGGCATTATTTTGAAAGGAAATGAAAAGGATAATTCTGATTGTCGCGGTGGCGGGCGCGCTGGCCGCGATGGTAACGGGGCTGCGGGAGAGCATGAAAAAGGAAGAAAACGCGCCTTCGGGCGCAAAGCGGTGGGTGATCCTCGTCCACGGCGTGCTCAGAAGTCCCTCATCGATGTCAAGGATCGAACGGGCTCTTGCGTCAGCGGGGTATTCCACGGTCAACTTCGAGTACTCAAGCCGGAAGGAGCGGGTCGGCGATATTTCCGGACGGCTGAATTCCATTGTGCAGAGGATTGAGGCGGGCGATGCCGGAACGATCAGCTTTGTGACGCACAGCTTCGGCGCGATCGTGGTGCGCTATTACCTCTCAACCTCAAAAGTAGTCAGGCTCGGAAGGTTCGTCATGATTGCGCCCCCCAACAGGGGATCCGAGTGGGCGCGCATGCTCAGCAGGATGCCGCTGTACAACTGGATTCTCGGCGCGGCCGGGGAGGATGTTCGCGAGGCGGAGACGGCCTACCCGATCATCAAACAAACGCCTCCATGCGAATTCGGCGTTATCGCGGGCGGATTCGGCAATCGCGCCGGACTCAACCCTCTCATCACCGGCGATGATGACGGCACAATCGCCGTGAGCGAGACGGCTCTTGAAGGCATGAAGGATTTCATCCTTGTCAGGGGACAGCACTCTACGCTTTTACTGCAAAAACCCGTCATTCGCAATGTCGTCCATTTTCTGGAGCACGGATGCTTTATCCGGAAGAAATGAGCTTCCAGGCCTCTGTATACATATTGACAAATATTTTTTATTGTTAAGATATGGTTCCGGGATGCGCAGGCAGGCAGCAATGCGCGGACGGGAGCGGGCTCCCCTCGCGCACTACATTATCCGGCCGGAGGATTGAATGAATTTCGACATTGTAAACCAGTACAGAAAAAAGCTGGTGAGCGCCGACGAGGCCGTCAGGGTCGTCAAATCGGGCGACTGGGTGGAGTACGGGTTCGGCGTCTGCGGCGCCAACGAGCTCGACGAGGCGCTGGCGAAGAGGAAGGATGAGCTGCGGGACGTGAACATCCGCTGCGACATCGGCGCGTGGCCGCACTACACCAACGAGGCGGACCCCACGGGCGGGCACTTCTACTGGAACAGCTGGCATTTCGGGGGCCTTGACCGCAGGTATTACCAGCAGGGAGTGCTCTCGTACATACCCATGAAGTTCCACGAGCTGCCCAAGATGACGCGGGACGACTGCAAGCCCACCAATGTCTTCATGATCATGGTGAGCCCCATGGACAGGCACGGTTTTTTCAGCTTCGGCGCGGGGGCCCCGTCAAGCTGGGCGGCGATAGAGACTGCCGACTACGTGATTGTGGAAGTCAACAGGAACATGCCCCGCGTGCTCGGCGGCAACCAGGAATCCATCCACATCTCCCAGGTCGATTACGTGGTGGAGGGGAAGAACCCGCCGCTGCCGGCCCTGCCCGAAGCAAATCCGACGGAGACGGAAAAAAAGATCGCCGAACACATCATCGCCAATATCTACGACGGCTGCTGCATCCAGCTCGGCATCGGCGGCATCCCCAACGCGATCGGCTCGCTGGTGGCGCAATCCGACCTGAAAGACCTCGGCGTGCACACGGAAATGTACGTGGACGCCTATCTGAAGATGAGCCTGGCCGGCAGGATTTCCGGGGCGCGCAAGCGCATCGACCGCTACAAGCAGGTGTTCTCGTTCGCGTTCGGAAGCCGCGAGCTTTACGACTTCATCGACGACAACCCGGGCGTGATCGCCTATTCGGTCAATTACACCAACAATCCCATCATCGTCTCCCAGATTCACGACTTCGTGTCGATCAACGCCTGCATCGAGGTGGATCTCTTCGGGCAGGTGTGCGCCGAGAGCGTGGGGACCAGGCACGTGAGCGGCACCGGGGGACAGCTTGACTTCGTCGAGGGGGCGTACAAATCAAAAAGGGGCCAGAGCTTCATCTGCATGACCTCAACCTTCGACAGCCCCGTGGGCCCGGTGTCGAGGATCAGGCCCACGCTCACGAAGGGGGCGATCGTGACCGATCCGCGAACGGCGGTGCACAAGATCGTCACCGAGTACGGCATCGCCGGGATGAAGGGAAAGAGCACCTGGGAGCGCGCGGAATCCCTCATCGGCATCGCCCACCCGGATTTCAGGGACGAGCTGGTCCGCGAGGCCGGGGAGATGAAGATATGGAGGCGGAGCAACAGGATCGTATGACGCGAGGAAAGTGCCGTAATGCCCGATTTGGTGCTTGTTTTTGGCTTCGCCGGCGCCGATAAGTGCCGGAAGGGGCATTCCCCTCATGAGAGGTCGCCGATGAAATCCCGTATGCTTTTCCTCAGTGCTGGCGTGGTGTTTTTCCTGTACGCGGCCGGCGTGTCCGGAACGGAAGGAGCGCCCGCGCAGCAGGCCTCCGGTGCGACGTCGCGCACGATCGCACATGATTTTCTGGAGCTTGAGAAGGATTTCGGGCCGGCCGCGTCGCACGCGGCTTATGTCGATTCGCTGCTGGGCAAGGCGGCGGCGAGGATCAAGACCAGGGCGGAGTATTCCTCGGAAGACGCGGTGGCCGTGCTCAAGGGCATCGACTCGCTGCTCAGGGACGAGGGATTCCACTTCAAAAACAATTTTCTGCTCGGCAGGGGCATCGCGTCCAAAGAGATCGACTGCGACAACTACAGCGCGCTGTACGTGGCGATCGCGGAAAGGGTGAAGCTGCCGCTGGTGCCGGTGTACGCACCCGATCACAGCTTTGTGCGTTTCCTTTTCCCGGACGGGACGTATCTCAACTGGGAGCCGATCAAGGGGATATCCATCCCCGACAAGTATTACATCCAGCAGCTCAATATCCCGCAAAGCTGCGTCCAGAGCGGGGTGTACATGAAAAACCTGAGCCGCCGTGAGTTCTTCGGCGTGCAGTACAACAACATCGGCTCATTCCTGCTGACATCCAAAAAGTACTCCGACGCGGTCCCTTACTTCACCATGGCGATTACGCTCTATCCCAAGTTCTCCTCGGCGCGCCACAACAGGGGAACGGCCCTCTACGCCCAGAAGCGCACCGACGAGGCCGAGCGGGACCTCAGGGCCTCACTGGAGCTGGATCCTTCAAGGCCGTCATCGCACAACACGCTTGCCGATATCTACTTTGACAAAAAAAGCTACGACCTTGCCGTGGCCCACTACACGAAGAGTATTCGCCTTGACCCGACGTTCTACGTGCCGTATCATAACATCGGGCTCATCATGAAGCTGCAGGGGCGCGAGGACATGGCCGAAAAGTGGCTCGCAAAATCACGCGAGATCAGGGCTCGCTTCCCGAGATAGTTGATCATCCTCGAAGGGGAGAGTTACATGGATTTAAACGAAAAGGACATCATCGACTTTTCACAGTACGCGTTCACCAGGATGGACGGCGCGTGGTTTCTGGCTGTCGCAAAAAAATTCGGCATTGACGCCGCCTGGGAGATGGACGTCGAGGCGTGGAAGCAGCTGTCATACCTGTATGGCAAAAAGCTGCGGAAGGAGCGGATTCCCGATCCCGTCTGGCCGGGCAGCTTCATTGACGCGCTGGACATGTTCAGCAGAATAATAAGGATCGATGGGCGCGAGGTCTCGGTGGATTCCGATACAATCACCGTACGGGTGACCGACTGCGAAACGCAGAAGGCCATCGCAAAGGCGGGCATCGCCGACTGCGGCATCGTGACAGTGGAAACCTATATGGGCATCGCACGGGGGCTTTTCGGCGGGCAGGTGTCGCTCGACGTGGCGCATACTAAAAATTTGAATCGCGGTGACGACTGCTGTGAGGTGGTGATCAGGCGCAGGCCCTGAGCAGTCCCGCCCGTTATCCTTTCCCTGTGGAGCTGTCCTGTGGCGGAAGTGTTTTTTGACCGGGTGAAGAGGACGCATGAGGGGGATAAGTACTACTTCGTCTCCTACCTCCGCAGGGATTTTGTGGAGCGGTCAGTCGTGCTTCTTGTCGATGAGCGGGGTTTCATGAAAAGCCTTTTTTTCACTTCGCACCGCTATGGATCGGCGGAGTGGCTTAACGGCGAGGGCCTTGTCTCCTGCCACGCGTGGGAGAGCGGCGATGAGGCGCAATCAGTGACCTACCTGACAAGGAGGTACACGGTCCGGCTCTCGGACGGGGTTGTGGATGCAAACTACGCGGTGAAGAACATCATCGCCGATGTGCTCGGCGAAATGGCCGACCGCGAGTTCGCCGCGTTTTTACTTCGAGCAGTCAAACGGGGCCATCATAAAAAGAAGCTCATACTTGACACGCAGTATTTCAGGACTCCTTCCGGACAATAAAAAATTTCACATGCCGAATCAGTCGCGCAGCGTGGCGATCAGCCGTGTGGGGCGGAGGAGAATATCCAGCGCGTCATTGATAGAGCGCACAGCGACATGACAGGCGCACAGGGCATCGAAGGACGCGCCTTCCTCCTGGACGAGCGCGATGCCGAGCGCCGAATGTTTCAGCATCAGCCGGTCGTTCCTGCCGTTTCCGATTGACACCACGCCTTCGGCCCCGAGCTTTTGAACGTAGGAAAGTTTCGCCCCGGCCTGGCCGCCTTCAGGAATGATCGCGAGCTCGCACTCAACGCCTTCAAGGTTTTCGCGCGCCGCGCCGAAGGTGTCGGCGGTGACGACGTGCAGGCGCAGTGTCGCACGCAGGGCGTCCAGGCGCTGTCTCACTCCATCGAGAAGCGCGCCGTCACGTGCGAGCGTGCCGTTGTAGTCCATGACCAGGTGGTGAAGGCGGAGCGTCCGCAGGCCGGGAACGTCGATTTCGATCACAGGCCCTCCCCGGTGATGTGATTTTCCCGCACGGCGATTCCCGGCGATTTTCATACAATACAGGGAAGCGGCGGGATGATGAGCATAGTATGGATGATGTTTTTTTCACGCAAGCGGTTTTATCGTTGCCTGGTGCGCAGTATGGGTGAATTGTGGCGTTTCAGGGAAATATTCATGAAACAAACAATGCCATGCCGCCAGTGCGGCGCCTGCTGTATCGCTCCTTCAATATCGTCGCCCATCCCCGGCATGCCCGACGGAAAGCCCGCCGGCGTGCGCTGCATACACCTCACCGAATCGCACTGCTGCGCCATCTATGAGCGCCGTCCCGCCGTCTGCGCGCAGTTTACACCCTCGGATGAGTTCTGCGGAGCCTCGTTTCAGGAGGCCGAACAGCTCCTTTCACTCGCCGAGCTGATGACACGCCCTGGAAATTGGTGACCGGTTGAGTCTGGCCTGCAACGCGCCCGACACGACGGCGCTTACACGGTTTTTTCGAGCAGGCGAGTCCTGTAGTCCGCAATATCCTCGATGGAAAGGACCATCATGCCGTGGCGCTCGGCGAAGGCGGCGATTTCCGGAAGTCGCGCCATGGTCCCGTCCGGATTCGTCAGCTCGC
>CAZPZJ010000018.1:8525-10433 GCA_964591055.1 uncultured Leptospiraceae bacterium | reverse complement strand
AAGGCGGCGATTTCCGGAAGTCGCGCCATGGTCCCGTCCGGATTCGTCAGCTCGCACAGCACGCCCGCCGGCTTGAGCTCCGCCATGGTCATGAGGTCAACGGTGCCCTCGGTGTGGCCGCGGCGCGTAAGCACACCGCCGGGCCGTGCGCGCAGTGGGAACACATGGCCGGGGCGGCAAAGGTCGACGGGCATGCAGTGGTCGTCGATCGCGGTGCGGATTGTGGTGACGCGATCGGCCGCCGAGACTCCCGTAGTGACGCCGCTGCGGGCCTCGATTGATACGGTGAACGCCGTCTGGTTGGCGCTTGTGTTGTGTTCGGTCATCGGCGGAAGATCCAGGCTGCGGAGCTTTTCGTCGGTGAGGCACAGGCACACGATTCCGCTGCACTCCCTGATCAGCATCGCCATCTGCGGCACGGTGATCGACCCGGCGGGGAAGATGATATCTCCCTCGTTTTCGCGGTTTTCATCGTCCACCAGAAGAACGCCCCCGCCGTCGCGGAGATCTGAAATCGCGCGCTCGACGCGCTCGAAAGGGGTCCCGAAACGGGACAGAATTGACTGGTTCATCATTGAACTCCTTGCGGTTCGGATATGCAGGGTTCATGATGAGAGATGCGGCCGCGCCGGGCGCGGCGCAGCCGGCGGGACGTTCGGTCCCTCGTTCTCTCCCATCCGGACTTTCACCGTCGGCCCCGGAATCTCACCGGCTCTGCTGACCCCGCACTGCGGGCGCTCGCGGGCTTGGGCGCACAGGCGCCATTACCGCCGGTGGGGAATTTCACCCCGCCCTGAGAACAACTCATATCCAGAGGCCACCCGGATTGCCGTTTGTCAAGAGGTTTCACGCGTTGTTTTTGCGGAACTGCCGGGGGGAGACTCCCGTCATCCTGGAAAAGACGGTGCAGAAAGTGGTATTGGAGTTGAAGCCGACGGCCACACCGATGGAGAGGACTGAGCGGTCGGGCTCCTCGACGAGAAGCGTCTTCGCCTCGTTAACGCGGTACTCGTTGACGAAGGTTTTGAAGTTCTTGCCCGCTTTTTCGTTGAGAATCTCGGAGAGCTGATGGGGACTGATGCCGAGCTCCTGCGCAAGCCCGTTGAGGTTGATCTCCTCGTCGGCGAACGCCTTTTCCCCCGCCATGATCTCGTGAAGGCGCTCCATGATCATGCTCACGTCCAGGCCGCGGATTCGGGATTTCTCGTACTGCGCCTTTCTGGATTCGCTCTGGAGGAGGCGCAGGTAGTCGGGATTGCGCTTGGTCACCAGGTAGACCATCACTGTCGCGAAGTTGGCCATGAGCACAGCCGCCTTGATGACGGCGAATGAGCAGAGGTACCCGGCGATGCAGATCAGGTTTGACACTACAATCGACAGCGCAAAGAGGTATCCCATCCGGGAGGCGCGGGTGAACTTGCCCGCGTAATCGTTGCGCCATACGAGCGACATCGAAACGAGGTGCGGGGTCATGAAGAGCACCAGGTAGACGTTGGGAAGAAACACCATGATGTTGACCAGTTTGCAATACGGGGGAAGCGCCGAAAACGGACCGCCGAACACAGGAAGGCCGGGATAACAGTCCGCCGGAGACGGCAGCGAGCTGAAGACGAGGGGTGCGAGCAGAATCGGCATCGAAAGCAGCGCGGGGAGGAACAGCAGCGCATGCCGCAACGTGATCTGGAACGCCGTTGCAATGATCCATTTGTATCGGATCACCATGAATGGCGTCACGGAAAATGCGACAGGAATCAGCGCGGCGATCATGTAAAAGCCTGCGGGATGTGAATTGAACAGGCCCGTCGAATACAGGGAAATCTGGAAAAGCCAGAGCCCCATACCGAAGAAGGAAAGTGAAAAGACGTAATCCACGAAGCCCTTCCGGATCTGGACCATCTGCCCGATGGA
>CAZPZJ010000018.1:0-8425 GCA_964591055.1 uncultured Leptospiraceae bacterium | reverse complement strand
AGGGACAATCACCTCGCCAGAATGGTGCGGAAAAGAGCGGAAAAGTACGGCGCGAAAAAAACAGCTGTCCGCCACAAGGCGTACGGGCAGTGGGAGGAGTTCACCTGGAAGGCGTTCGGCGATCTGATCGACAACGCCGCGAAGGGCCTTCTTGAATTCGGCGTGAAGGAGCGGGAGTTTGTCGCGATGTTTTCCAACAACAGGGTGGAGTGGGCCGTTGTAGACTACGCGTGCTTCACCGTGCGGGCGTGCTCGGTTCCCGTGTACGCTACGAACTCGGCGAAGGAGCTGGAGTACATCCTCAACGACGCGGACGTGAGGATTCTCTTCGTGGAAAAGCAGGAGCATTACGACAAGGCGATGAGCGTTTTCAGGAAATCCGCTAAAAAGCTCGAAAAAATCATCGTGTTCGACCGCAACGCCAGGATCGAAAAAAGCGCCGACGTGATGTATCTTGACGATTTCATTGCGATGGGGAAAAGCTCGGCAAAAGGAAAAGAGGTGGAGGAGCGGCTCGCAAAAGCCGACAGCGACGATCTCTCGACCCTCATCTACACGTCGGGCACCACGGGCGAACCCAAGGGAGTAATGCTCACCCACAAAAACTGGCTGGCGATGCTGTTCGCCACGGGCTATCATATTCCGATCGTTGAGACCGATGTCAACCTGGCGTTCCTGCCGCTGTCGCACGTGTTCGAGCGCGCATGGAGCTATTTCATCCTGTGCTGTAACGGGCGGGTTGACTACTGTCACGACACAAAGGCCCTCCTGGACTTCCTCAAGGAATCCCGCCCGCACTACATGTGCAGCGTGCCTCGCATGTGGGAAAAAATCCATGCAACCGTTATGGAAAACATCAGCAATGCGCCCGAGAAGAAGCAGAAGATTTTCCGCTGGGCCATGGACATCGGGGGAAGGGTCGCCTTTGCGAAGAGGGACGGGAAATCCATTTCACCGGGCCTCAGGCTGAAATTCAAAATCGCAGACACGCTTGTGCTGAAAAAGATACGCAGTCTCTTCGGCGGGCGGAACAAGATATTCAACTGCGGAGGCTCGGCGTTTTCGGCGGAGATCTCCGAGTTCTTCTTCAGGGCGGGAGTGCTGCTTTTACAGGGATACGGACAGACCGAGTGTTTTGTGATCTCGGTTGCGAATCCCGAGCACAACAAGTTCGGCACCTGCGGGCCGGTTGTGCCTCTCATGAAAGTGCGCATTTCCGACGAGGGCGAAATCCAGGCTGCCAGCCCCGCGCAGACGCAGGGTTACTGGAACAAGCCGGAGCTCACCAGGGCGCTTTTCACTGAGGACGGATGGGTAAAGACCGGTGACGTCGGCATGATCGACGAAGAGGGATTTGTCATCATTACCGACCGCCTCAAGGACCTGTTTAAAACGTCCGGAGGCAAGTACATTGCGCCGCAGCAGATCGAGACGCTCCTCAAGGAAGACCTCTACTTTGAGCAGGTCGCTGCGATAGGGGACAAACGCCCCTACGTGACCGCCCTCATCGTCCCGTCGTTTGAGGCGCTTGAAACGTACGCGAAGAAGAACAACATCGCGTTCTCATCGCGCGCGGAGCTCATAAAGAAGCCGGAAATCATCAAATTCTACGCCGACAGGATCGAGCAGCGCACCCATGAGCTCGGCCAGGTTGAGAAGGTGAAGAAGTTCACGCTGCTGCCGGCGGAGTTCACGCAGGAAAACGGGGAAATCACCCCCACCATGAAGATCAAGCGCAAGCCGATTCTCGAACGCTATGCAGACGTCATAGATGCGATGTACAGATAGACGCAGACACACGGCATCTCCCAGGAAATTCCGTACATCATTACTTTTCGCCCGACGTTTCATACGCCGGGTTTTTTTTGGTGAAGCAGCCCGTGAAAATTTGCTTTCATTTCCCCGGCGCTGTGCTTTCCTGTGTTTGAAAAATGAGCGCAGGGCGCGCTGGACCCTGCATGAGGAGAGGGGACAATGAACGATTTTACTTTCAGAATGCGCACAAGGATCCATTTCGGGGCGGGAGCGTCACGACGGGCAGGGAGCGAATGCGCGGCTCTCGGGGCGAAGAAAGTTTTTTTCGTGACCGGCCCTCTCATGCGGCGGCAGTCCAAAGCGTTTCCCGCGGTTCTGAACTCTCTTGAGTCGGCCGGCCTTGAGGTGCTTGTCTTTTCCGATGTCGAGGCTGACCCGGGCGTTGAGACCGTGGACCGCGGGGCGCGTATGATGAGGGAGTTCGGCGCAGATGCGGCGCTTGCGCTCGGCGGCGGAAGCCCGATGGACTGCGCCAAGGCAATCTGCCTGATGCAGGCCAATGAGGGATCGATCAGGGACTACATCCACCGGCGCAGGGCGGTCTCATCTCCCGCAAAGCCGCTCGTCTGCATCCCGACGACCGCCGGCACCGGCAGCGAGGTCACGGCCGCGGCCGTCACCACCGACAGGGAGAGCGGCGAGAAGATAGGCCTTTCCCATGATTCCATGATGCCGGTAACCGCGCTTGTCGACCCGGAGCTGCACCTTGATATGCCTCCGTTCCTTACCGCGTCAACCGGGCTTGACGCGCTCTGCCACGCGATTGAGGCCTGCACGGGAATTGCCGCCGATCCGATTTCCGATTCGCTGTGCATGCACGCCATCAGGATGATCGGAAACAGCCTTTGCCGCGCCTTTGCAAACGGCCGGGACATCGAGGCGCGCTCCCGCATGGCGCTGGCGAGCCTTATGGCGGGGGCGGGATTCACCAACGCGAGCCTGGGACTGGTCCACGGGATAGCGCACTGCCTGGGTGCGATGTACAGTGTGCCGCACGGCGTCGCCAACGCGCTGATGCTTCCTCATATCATGGAGTTCAACGCAATGGCTGCGCCTGAAAAGTTTGCGGAAATCGCCGTCGCGCTGGGCGAGGACGTGTCGGGGCTTTCGCTGCGCGACGCGTCTCTTCGCGCCGCTGCAAGGGTGCGTCAGATGTGCGTCGACCTCAGAATGCCCCTCTCCCTGAGGGCAGCTGGCGTGCGGGAGGAGGATTTTCCCCTTATCGTAAAGAACACCATGTCGTTCGCCAGGCTTCCTAATAACATCAGGACCGTCACGGAAGACGACGTCGAAATGATCCTGACCGGCGCGATGGGTTGAAAGACGGGAGGTGTCCGCCCGGCGCCGGATGGGCGCATCCCGGCATGCATCGGAAACCCTGCGGCGGCGCTGGCCGCCCGGGCCGAAGGAGGCTCCCTTTCAGCCTGCCTGCGAATTGCCATCCTGCATTGCCCTGATGATCGCATTCATCTCACGCTGGAAATGGCTGTCAAACTGGCCCCCGATGGCGTTCCACTCGCGCAGGTAGGACTCGCGGGTGCAGTAGGTTTTCATGCACTCGACCCAGCCTGCGTACTGCCTGTCCTTGGTTTCCCTGTCGGGGTGCCTTTCGAACAGGAGGAACGCGCGCTCAAAAATTGAAATCAGCACGGCGAACATGGCGCGCTCGACCAGCATGTCCTGCTCTGAAATGCGCCTGCCCTGCTGCGCCGGCAAGGAAAAGAAGTCGAGATGCGGATACTCGGTGCATTTATACATGAATTCGACGTACTTGTTGTCCAGATCGTCAAAAGTGGCGTATGTTTTCTCCACTCTCTCCTTTTTCCGTTCCAGCATATACGTCCTCAGTGCGAAGAAAAGTCCGCCGATGGTGATAACAAAGCCCAGCGTGGTCACCAGATTTGCTGTTGCGTCAAGGAACTGCTGGTTCTCAAGTAACAGTGACATTGTGATCATCCTCTCCCGGGAGTGTGGCGCCCAGCCCTGCCGGCGCTCATGCGCTGCAACGGAAAATCGGATATCACGATGGGCGTCAATATGTCAAACGCATTTGCGGACGCGAAGGCGGCCCTCCGCCGCTTCTTTTTGCCCCTGAAATGGTGTCAGTTGTTGACAGGATGTTGCCGCCCCTGTACAGTGAACCGCGGCAGTTGCCCGGTATCCCTGTCCTGTGCTTCGACAACAGGGATTTCGCGCTGCATGACGGATTGAATTGTGAAACAGGGAGCGTGATATGACTGTCTGGATTGCCGTTGTGGTATGCGCCGTTGTGTGCATTGCAATTCCCTTCGTCCTGGAGCACATGAAAACGCAAAGGCTCGATGAACGCGCACGGAAGAATGCGCCAGGCCGATTCGTCGAACTTTCCGCCGGATTCACGCACTATGAGCTGACCGGACCTCCGGACGCAGGGACCGTGGTGCTGGTCCACGGATTCAGCATCCCCCTGTGTATCTGGGACAGGAACGTCAGCGCCCTTACTGACGCGGGATTCCGCGTTCTTCGCTACGACATGTACGGGCGCGGGTATTCCGACAGGCCCTCAGTGAAATACACCATGGACCTCCTGGCAGGGCAGCTCAGGGAGCTTCTGGACCGGCTGGATATTACAACGCCGGTGCACCTCGCGGGCCTTTCCATGGGAGGGGCCATGTCGGTGGGATTCACCGCCCGCTATCCCGAGCTGGTGGAAAAGCTCTGCCTGATATCGCCCGCGGGGTTCCGGATGGAGGAACCTTTCGCGCAGAAGCTGGTGAAGCTGCCGTTCCTGGGGCGCTTCCTCTTTACACTTATCGGCAGAAAATCGCTGCTGTCGAGGCTCGACAGCAATTTCCACCACCCTGAAAGGTTTCCCGATTTCGCCGGCATGTTTGTACCGCAGCTCGGCTACCGGGGCTACCTTGAAGCGCTCAGATCCTCCATGCGCTTTTTCCCCCTGGGATCCATGAGGGAGGATTATCTGAAATTGAATGAATGCCGGAAGCCGCTGCTCCTTCTCTGGGGCAGGGAGGACCGGATTATCCCCTTTACCGTCGGCCCAGAGATACGGGATGCGCTTCCCGCAGTCAATTTCGTACCGATCGAGGACACCGGGCACAACTCCAACTATGAAACGCCGGATGTGGCGAACAGGGAGATGATAAGATTTTTTCAAGGGTGAGAACATGAAAATGTTTACAGGCGCTCTCTTCTTCTCAGATATGACGCGATGCTTTTCATGGGTTTCTTTTTTTCAAATCCATGCGGCGCCAGAAGCCGGCAAGCATCGAGCCGGAGATATTGTGCCACACGCTGAAGATTGCGCCGGGGAGCGCCGCGGCGACGGAGAAGTGTTTGATCGCAAGCGCCACTGCCAGCCCTGAATTCTGCATTCCCACCTCGATGCCGACGGTTCTGCAGGTAACTTCATCGCAGCCCAGAAGCTTCGTGAACCCGTATCCCGCGACAAGCCCCGCAGCGTTGTGCGCCATCACCGCGAAGAGGATGACGCATCCCGCGCCGCGCAAGTTCACCCTGTTGAGGGCCACGATGATGGCGATGATCACAAGGATCGCCGCCGTGGAGAGCAGCGGGAAGATGTTTCTCGCCCTTCCGATCTTCTCTTTAAAAAAGGAATTGATTGCTGTGCCTGCCAGCACCGGAAGGAGCACGATCTGGAGGATGTCGTAGAGCATTTCAGGCGCCGGCACCGGCACCATGTGATTGAGATAGAGCAGCGTCAGCAGCGGTGTAAGCAGCACGGCGAAGATGGTTGACGCCAGCGTCAGCGTCACCGAGAGGGCAACATTGCCGTTGGCGAGATACGTTATGACATTGGAGGCGGTGCCGCCCGGGCTGCTTCCCACAAGAACCATGCCCGCGGCCAGCTCGGCCGGCAGGCCAAAGACGATGGAAATGAGGAAAGCCGCGCCGGGCATTACGAGGTACTGCAGCAGAAATCCCGCCGCGATCACTCTGGGGGACTTCAGCACGTTCCTGAAGTTCTCCCACTCCAGGGTCATCCCCATGCCGAACATCACCGCCGCGAGCAGCGGGACGATCAGGAATTTCAGGCCGGTGAGGTATCCGCCACACAGATACCCCGCGGCCGAAACAAGCAGCGCCCATAAAGGGAAGAGCCTGATAAAAGTCTTCATTGTCGATTCACCGTGAAACCGGTCGGGATGAGCAGGAGCATAGCGGGGGTGCCGGGAAAGTCAACAAGACATGGGAAAGGATGGAAAAAATATTCCATGACTCCCGTATGTTTCGCTAAACCCTGATTGGCGAAAGCCGAGGTGTCCGCGGGAAGCCGGCAATTGTTTCGGGCATCGTGACCGACAGTGATCGCCTCAGTCATTTATTCAACGGGAAGTCCTTTTGTCCGCAAGGCAAGATTTTTTGCGAAACGCGCCACTCCTTTATCGAGTTCATCAAGCGATGTGACTGTCTCCTTGTGCGCAAACTCCGCGACGCCTTTCTCCACGTCGATTATGCGACCGTTCAGAAACACCCTGTCTTTCCACTTCTCAATATTCCCAACCAGCATTTTTTTCGCGGATAATAATTTCCCTACCTTGACGGCGCACGTGGTGTCCGTGCATCCCGTCATGGAAAAGGCCTGTTCTTTGAGGATGGTGTCCATGGCGGATCGCTCGATTACCTTGAATGTACCAGTGTTTATTATCTCGGTCCTGAGCCATTCGCTGGCCGCCTGCGCTTCTTTTCTTGATATGCCTTTTGCCTCGAAATCAATTACGGCAAGAAGAAGCTGCTGTGCGGGATTGTATGAAGTCTGTGGCCGGGTGATTGCCGGTAAAACTGATGTTTCATATCTCAGCATATTCAGCTTTGCCATATAAGTCATGCTTGCGATGGGACCGGATTGCCGCAGGATTTTATTCGCACGATCGATATTTGCGCCTCTGCTTACCAGGTATTTTGCTGTATCGTAGTTGTCGTTTTTAAGCGCATCAACAAGCGGGGTGTTGCCCTTGTCAAGCGATTCCATGTCCGCCCCACTGTCCAGCAGCAGCTTTACAATATTTTTATGTCCGTTGGCTGAGGCGAGATTCAGCGGTATGTTGCTGGATTTTTTCAGGTTTACTTTTGCGCCTCTGTCAAGGAGGTACTGGACGACTTCCGCATGACCGTTTTCAGCCGCCAGGCTCAACGCCATCCCATCACTGGAATTGATATCGATGCCACCGGCGATCTTCTGTTTCACTGTGGGCAGATCGCCTTTTTGTGAAGCCGTTTCAAAATCTGTCAGCTGATATGTCCCGCATGAGCAGGTAAGCAATACGAACATGCATGCTATACACACTTTTTTTCTCATCTGCGTGCTCCGGGAATGCGCAGTGTTATTTAATGTCCAGAGATTATGTGTAATAATAATAATGGTTGATGAGCATATTTGTCAATTATAATTATACATATTGATTATTTCGAATATTCGATCAGGGGATATTGCCTGAAAAACAGGCGAAATATAAAATACAATCATCAAAATTATTACTCTGTAAATAATAATATGTTGACCATATATATCTGAATTATATCCTCGTAGTTGTTGTAATGCCTGCACATTGGAAGATGATATGCTATGAACAGGATTCTATCCGCGTTTTTAAACGCTCTTGAGCTGGTCATTCCGATTGCGGGAATAACGCGCCTCGGCGCAAGCCGCGCAGCATCCTTTCTCCTGGCAACCTGTGCGCACCTGGTGCCAATCATGGGGTGCGCCTTTGCCGGTTGGGACCCGGTGACGCTTCTGCTGGCCTACTGGATTGATCTCGCCCTGGTGCTTTTCATCCTCCTGGCGGTGCTGATCGTTTTCATTGTCTTCAGGTTCCTTGCCGCGAAAAATATTACAGGCGAGGAGAGATTGAAAAATTTCCCCGTTATTGCCTGGTGGGGCCGGGACAGGGAATGGGGACGTCTGGCGAACAAAACAGCAGTGCTCCTGCCGGTCTGGTTTGGGTTCGCGGCCGGCCTGATGTTCGGATGCATGCAAATGCTCCTCGAGATCGCGCAGTCCCATTACGGACTGGAAAGCCTCTCGTCGGCATTTGGCCGCCTCGCCGGGGGCTTTGTTCCGCCCGCCGGGGGAATTGTTGCCTTTCTGGACAGCGAGTCCGCATCGCTTGCCCTCATGCTGCTGTCAAGTGCCGTATTCCTGGGTGTCGCATTATTTGAAAAGAACGTGCGGCGCGCGGACTGGGGCATGTACCTTTTCACGGTAAAGCCGATGGTGCAGATCATCACCATGCTTATTGTGCTCGGATGCGCCATGCAGTTCGGGCCCGGCAGGCTCCATGCCGTTGCGACGGTGGCGATTATGGCTCTGGCAATGATGCTCATTGAACAGCGCGCCGTTCTGATTGGGCACGATTTCCGGGGGGAAATCAGGGAGGACGCCAGGTTTCAATCTCCGCATGGCGCACTCCTCAACTTTGGCCTGCAGGTGTTTCTTCTCATAATAAGCGCGAGCTTCCTGATATCGTCAGTGTTTGTGAAGCAGCGTTACGACCGGATAATGAAGCATCCCGTGCAGGTTCAGGGCGTTATCATCGAGGCGCGCCCTCCTGACGATGAGGGAATGACAATTGACGGGGGATACTTCTGGCTG
>CAZPZJ010000017.1:27918-29737 GCA_964591055.1 uncultured Leptospiraceae bacterium | reverse complement strand
CCATACTGGGGATGAACCGTTTAAATAATTGAGAAGCCCGGTAAAAAGTTCTTGCCATTTTGCTGTTCGCGGATTGAGCTATAAGCGTTGATCCGGCAAAGGGCGGAATACTAACAGGAAGCGAATCGCGATGATAGAGCTGAAAGTCGAGGACAATGCTGGAGGGGTCGTCGTCATACGCATTTCAGGCGAGTTTTTCATCGAAAACATCCAGAAGGTGGAGGGCATCTGGCTCGAGCAGCTCAAAAAAAGTCCATCGGTAATCGGCATCGACTGCAAGGAACTCCAGTACATAGATTCGTCTGCGATAGGAACGCTGGTCAAGTTTTTGAACACCGCCATGAACAGGCAGATAAAGCTTGTCTTTTTCGATCTCAACGCCTCCATCGCCCAGATTTTCAAGACCGCCCGTTTGAGCAATTTCTTCAGCATCACCACCAGGGAAGTTTTCGGGAAAGAGTATCTGTCCGGGAAGTGACGGGGTTCCCGGCGCACGCCGGCTCACTCACTCCCGGAGGCGATGCCCGGACCGCGCTCCCGCGATGTAAACGATGAGCATCATCCACGACAGGCAGTACGAAAAGGAATTCTCGATACGGCATCGCATGCCTCGCCCAATCGCGCGATCGTATGAGGCCGTCGCATTCGCCACCAACCGCGAGGAAAGCGAACAGAAGATCATCTGGTGCGCCAGCGTCGCGATCCGCTTTCTCTCCGCCGTCAGGCAGGCCAACCACCTTGCGCTCAATCCCGGCGTTCCTCTCAACCCGCCGTCCTTCACCGATCTCAGGCTTGATGTCGGCGGCGGCGCGTTTGCGCCGGAACTCGATGCGGCCGCTGCAGCCCCGCTGGCGCACCTGGCGGGGATCTACAGCGACAGGCCGCTGGGGATCGACAACCTGGCGTTACGCAGAGCGCTGGCGAGGATAACGTTCCTGTGCCGGTTCCGGCTTGTCGCCGTTGAGCGCGACGGATTCCGGCTCCTCGTGGGGCCCCGGATGGAGCGGGAGATATGGAACAGCGATCACCATCTCATCCTTGAAAAGATGCCTCCGGGATCGGTGTTTCTTTACGAACCCGACGCCCGCAGCTTCCTCTGCCTGAGCCCGCTGCTGGAATGGGTGCGCTCTCCGGAGAGCCCGTTCGGAAGGCTCTTCCTCCTGCGGAGGCTGGACGGGAATACCGGGTATTACATTGAGGAGGGAATTCCCGGCTCGCTGGGAATGGCCCGTGAAGTGGGGGCGCTTCCCGTAACGGGGGCGCTTGACGCGCCGGATGATGTGTGCCGGAAGCTCGCACTTCCCCCGGGGAGGTTTTCCGACGGGTTTGAGCTCGACGGCCTCTACAGAACGCTTGGCGTCATCTGGAAGGGCGGCACGTCGGACATTTACGTCGCACGGCGGATGCCGGACAAAAAGCTCGTCATGCTCAAAACATACGAGCACGAGGCCGCCGGCTTCGACGACAACTACTACCGATTCCTCGACGAGGAGCGCATCTGCGCCTGCATCGACCACCCCCAGGTGATCAGGCCGGCCAGGCAGACCATTCCCGGTTTCGGGGTGATGCACGAGCAGGAAATGGTCCAGCGGGGATCGCTGCACGACCTGATCGAATACAATGGCGTGCTTTCGGTGTCGATGGCGGCGGACATCGCCGACCAGCTGCTTGACATCCTTGAGTCGGTGCACGGGTGCGGCGTGGCGCACAACGACATCAAGCCCGACAACATCCTCTTTGACGGGAAGGGGAAAATACGCCTGATCGATTTCGGCATCGCCTTCAATTTTGCCGACACGCGCGACCAGTTGCGTCCGGG
>CAZPZJ010000017.1:5702-27818 GCA_964591055.1 uncultured Leptospiraceae bacterium | reverse complement strand
ATGATTTCCTGAGCTTCTGCATGAGCAGGTTCGACAGAATATTCGTCTACACGATGCTGGACGAGGAAAAAACCCGGGAAGTGTTCGATGACTTGGCCGCCGGGAAGGCGATCCCTTCGCTGTTTACGCAGCTCTATGAGTACGTCGGATGGGTGAGGGGGAGAGACGGCTCAATCAAGGACCTGCGCCGCTGCGGGGTGCCGCTGGAGCACAACGCGATCGTGGACGACATGCGCGTGATGATCCCGGAAGACCAGATTCACCGCTGGATACGCGTTCCGGACTACAGTTATGCCGCGGGCCATGACGGGGGACTGCTGATCGCGAAAGCCGAGATACTGAAGAAGTTCAATCTCCGGTGACTCCTGCTACTGATAGGTGCGGTTGAAGCGGATCAGGCTGTCGATCATCGCCCGCTTTGCCGATGACGCCGGGTAAAGGCTCCTGGCCCTGGCAAGGTCGCTGTTGCACTGAGCGTAGTTTCCCGCCCTTCTCAGGCAGAGTGCGCGGTTGAGGTATGCTTCCTTCATGCCGGGATCCAGGCTGATCGCCCTGGAATAGTGCCTGATCGCCTCGCTGTTCCTTGCGGTTGCGTCGTAGATGTACCCCAGCCAGAACTGAACCAGCGGCCCGTTGTTGCCGAAGCGGGTAAAATCGTTAAACGCGCGTTTATACTGTTTGGTTTTTGCGTATGCAACGCCGCGGTTGAAATAAAGCCACTTCCTTCCATATCCTTCCCGCTCGGCCTGGTCAAAATGCCTGATGGCCCTCTCGCAATCGGAAACGCTGTCCGTCCGGCTTCTCCACAGGTATGAGTCCGCGAGCATGAACAGCATTTCAGGTCTCTTCCGCCCATTCAGGAAAAAGGAAGAGCGCTCGAAAGAGCTGATGGCCCGGGAGTAGTCCTGCTTCAGGTAGTAATCCGCGCCCAGGTGGAAATAGGAGTCGGCAAGGTACTTGTTGAGTTTTCCGCTGCCCGGGTTGATGCCGGCCTCATAGGTCTTGGTCAGCCTTTCAACCGCGCTCCTGAAGTCATTGTCTGAATAATTTTTTTCCCCGAAGTAGTAATACCCGATGCCGGCGTATTTTTTCTCAAGTTTGAGGTTGATCGCCTGGTTGAAGAGTGAATATGCCTGCGCATATTCCCCCTTTCCTATTTTGGTCAGGGACTGGTTGTATACCGGGGCTGTGATGCTGGAATTCAGCTCCCGTGAGCGGATAAAGCACTGCTCCGCCTTTTTCCCGTATTCGGCGTCCCCGGTGTTTTCCCAGAGTGCATGGTACACCACGCCGAGATTGTTCCATGACGCGCCCGAGTCGGGGTAGATTTTCAGGCATTTCCCGAACAGGCGTTCGGATTGAGTGAGATTGTCGATTGCGATGGCGGTTTCCCCGTCGGTTTTTTTACGCTCGACCGTCGTTTTGAGCAGCGACAGGGCGAGATAGAAACAGGCGTTGTAGTTGTCGGGATCGGACGCGATGACAGGGCGCAGCAGCGAGACGGCTTCCGGGTAATGCCCCTGACGGTACAGATTGATTGCCCGCGACACGCCGGGGGGTTGCTCTCCGCCGCGTGCCGGCGCGCCGTTGTCCTGTATCTCCGCTTTTGCGCCGGGATGGGGGGATAATTCCCCGGCTGCATGCTGCCCGGCCATGGCGAGTATTGTCAGCGTTATCAGAATCTTTTTCATGGTATACCGGTATTCCGGGGTGGATTTGTCTCTGTAGCATCCATGGTCATGAAACGCTCATTTGCCGCGTTTCAAAGCCTTGCCCGGAATTGACTGTTTCCATTATATAAGAAGGCGCGTCAGGAACGCAATTCTTTTATTGAGCGCCGGATATGCAATTGAGTCGTCTCATCGAAGCTGTCTCCCCGCCCGGAGTATCCCGGCAGTTGCAGGAGCTGGAATGAGCAAGCTTGGGATGTGACATGCGCTGAAAATAACAGTTGAATTTTTAATGAATGCGTTGGGATAATGAGTATAATTATGTGTGCGGGTCAAATCGCGTCATCTCCTCCGGGTGCGACAGGTGTAATGGATGGATCTGAAAAAAAAAGATGAAAGACCGCTGAACCCAAATGAGGTGCAGCTCGAGGTGAGTTTCATCAAAGCCGAGGCGGTGTATTCGTACGACCTTTACGACGAATACGGCAACGTGGTGCTCGAGGCGTATGTGCCGTTTTCGGACTCGCTTCTCAAACACCTGAAAAAAGAGAACGTGAAATACCTGTTCTACGATGCAAAAAAGAGGAAGGCCCCGGATGAGGGCGAATGGACTAACAAAAAAAAGCTGATCAGCGAAAGCCTGCACCAGGAAGCCTATGAGGGCGCAAGGGAGATTCTGGATCACGTGCGGGATCTCTACAATTATTCGCCCGGGACGGGCATTTCACGCGCAAAAATCGAGAAGTCCCGAGAGATGGTCAACAAAATCCTCGACGAGGTCGAAAAGAACGAGGATGGATTCTTCAAGCCCCTCGTCAAGCTCAAGGAGCTTGACGAGTACGAGTACAATCATTCAACGAACGTTTCGATACTCGGGGCGCTGCTCGCAACCAAGCTCGAGTACAGCCGGGAGATACGCACGGCCATGGGTCTGGGAGGCCTGTTCCACGATCTGGGGAAAACCTCCATCGCGAAGGATATCCTGCACAAGGTGGAACAGCTGTCCGAAGAGGAGCTGGACATAGTGAAGGAGCACCCGCATATCGGCTACAAGCTGGTGGAGGACAACATCTTCATGCACGATCTGGAGAAGCGGATTGTGCTGCTGCACCACGAGAGGGCTGACGGCAACGGATACCCGTACGGGCTGGATGCCGAGCACTACGTCAATAAAATTCCCAAGGAAGTAAGGCTCATGTCGCTGTGCGACGTATACGCGGCGCTGATCGCGAAGCGGCCCTACGGCGAGCCGTATTCCAGCAGGGACGCGCTCCGCATCATGCTCAACATGCTTGAAGCGCCGTACAAGAAGGTGTATCATTTCCTCCCGGCCGATTTCCGTGATTTTATCCGCGCGCTCGGCCTTCGCATCGACTCGGGAAATTTTTTCATAGGGTCGGGCGATCTCGTGCGTCTCAACACCGGGGAGGTGGCGGTTATCGAGGAGATGAACCGCCTCTACCCGCTGAATCCGAAAATACGGGTGCTCACGACGCGCGACAAGCAGCCCGTGAAAAGGCAGATACAGATTGACATGCTGAAGAATTACACGAGCTACATCGCCAACGTGTACGAACGAAAGACCGAAAAAAAAGACACAGCGTGATAGACGGTTGACACCATGACCGAAAGGCAGCAGGAAATCTCCAACCTGATACGGGTTAACCGGGGCAAGTTCGAGTACTACAACCAGAGCCGCCTCAAGAAGCTCTACGACTCCATCACCGATGAAAAAACGATAGAGCTTTTCGAGGCCATACCGTTTTTGCTTGTTTCAAATCACCGCGACCTCCCGGGGTACGTGGACTACCCTGAAATGCTCACCGGCCTTCAGGGATACCGCCCTTCCTCAAAGGCCATGTCATTCATCCGGAGCAGGTTCCCCTCCGTTCCGCTCTCGCTGCCCCAGAACGGCAGGGAGCCTTTTATCGAGATGTTCGCGCTCATGGGAAGCGGCGGCACGATAGCCTTCAACAGCGAATCAGACTTCGACTTCTGGGTGTGCGCGCACGTCGACCGGCACGACGCGAACTCGGTCGCGATGTTCAAGAGGAAGTGCCACGCCGTTGAGACGTGGATCGCCGAGCGCTACGGGACAGAGGTCCATTTTTTTCTCAATGACATCGGGAAGGTCAAGCGCAACATCTTTGACGACGACAGCGAGGAAACGCTGGCCGGCTCCTCCCTGGGAGAGCTGCTCAAGGAGGAATTTTTCCGCAGCTCGATAGTGGTCAGCGGCAAGATCCCGTTCTGGTGGGTGGTCCCGCCGGACGCCGATGACCGGATTTACGAGGACTGGCTCCAGGCCGCAGCGGAAGGCGGGATCGCGGGTGAGTTTGTCGACATAGGAAACCTCTACACTGTGGTGCGCGAAGATTTTCTTGGAGCGGCCCTCTTTCAGATTCTCAAGTCGCTCGGTAATCCGTTCAAATCCATCATGAAGCTCGGCCTCCTGGAGCGCTATCTGCACAGCACAAGCGGAAATCCCTTTATCAGCAACATCATCAAGCGGAGCGTTCATGAGGGCATCCTTGATACGGAGAACATCGATTCCTACATTATCATGTTCAACCAGGTTTTCGATTACTATCATTTCATCATGAACGATGAAATCGCCACCGACCTTTTAAAGACGTGTTTCTACCTGAAGGTGAACCCGCAGGTGTCGTCTTACCTGAAGAAGTCGGTGACGGCCCTCCCGGAGCGGGTGAGGAGGATGATGGAGTACGCCCGCCAGTGGCAGTGGCACGAGGCCGAGGTCAGGAAGATCGACCAGTTCGAGAACTGGGACATCGACTCGGTCAACAGACTCTGGAACAACACGAAGAAGTACATACTCAAGGGGTACAAGAACATACTCACCAGCATCCAGGACCGGAAAAACTCGCATCACATCACCGAGGAGGAGCTGAGAAGCATCAGCCGGAAGATTTACTCTCACTTTTCGATTTCCGACAACAAGATCGACAATTCCCTGACATTCAAAACATATCCCCCGGAAAAGCTGCTGACGGCCGAGTTTGTGCGCGACCGTGAGGGTAACGAGTTCTGGGTGCTGTCGAAGCGCGTCATCGTCGAGGGGTACCCGGCGCAGATTATCATTCACAAGGAGCGAAACCTGCTGAACCTTCTGGTGTGGGTGGGCCTCAACAAGCTTTACCAGAAGGACTTCACCCGCATGGACATCTCCAAGGGCCTCTACACCGTCGACCCCAACTTCCTGCGCGAGCTGATCGTGGAGCTTTCAGTGTACTTTTCGTTCAAGCGCGTGGAGCTGCATAACAGCTATTTTCTGCGCGACCCGTTCCCGGCGTTGAGCCTCGTGATCATCAACCCGTTCTCCAAGTACGCAAAGAAGATCGAGGACATGTACTTTCTCTACCACAACAGCTGGGGAGAGACCAAGTACGAGCGCTTTGCTGGCGAAGGGGACGTGCCGAAAATCCTTGTTGAAATACTCAACGGCGCGTTGAGAACGAAGGCGGATTTTAAAAGCTCCGTTCGATTCGTCTCGTCCCAGCCGTTCAAGTCCAGCCGGGAGTTCGACAGGATCGTGGAATTCGTCGGAGACGCCTACGCGTTTTTCACCGAGAAAAAGACGGCAGCCCGAATGCGCTATGTCACGATGGTCGGCAACATCTATCACGTGTTTACGCTCAAGCGCTCGGGTCACGACGAAGTGGTCACGTCCGCGGCGTACGACAGCGAGGTCAAGCTGCTCTACAGCCTTTCATACAACACGGGCGTGGAAAACGCCATCCGCATCGACCCGGCGGTGGTCGAGCTCAATGTGCTCAGGACCATCATAGGGCGCGGAAGGGGCGACGCCGTACAGATCTATTATCAGATTGAGCACCGGTACGCATACTTCTACGTCTCGGACGAGAGGGGCGCGCTGATATTTTACAGAAAAACCCGTGAAATGCTGTACGATTATCTCGCACGGCTTTACGAGTACATCCAGAGTTTTCTGAACATTGTCCGCTCGGGCAATCCGGAATCGCCGCTGGCGAAGTCGGCCCGCCCCATCCTGATGTTCCGCCTGGAAAAGGACACGCAATTCAACTGCTCGCTGACGGAGATGAATCCCGAGCTGGATTCGCTGCTTCAGGCGGCGCTGAAAAAGATAGTTCCTTTTACGCTGTCCATCTCCTTTCTCGACAACGGCGAGACCGGGTACCGCTTCACGCTGCCGGATGGCGCTTACAGCGAGACCTGTTCCTCTCACGACCTGATGAGTGTCGCCCGCGAATTGAAGGTGCTGATGCAGAGCGTGCCCGGCTATTTGGTTTACCCTTCTGGCGTAAACCTGAACAGCGTATCGTTCAAGCTTTACAGGGACTACACCTCGTTCGCGCTCTCGGAGAAAAACCGTTTCGAGCTGATCGTGGAAAAGGGGCTCGGCTGAGTCCGGCCCCGTACGGAAAAGTATGGAGGATTGCATGCGCATCGTATGGGCGCTCATGGCGCTTATCGTTCTCGCTTCGTGCGCCCAGCGGCGTGAGGAGCAGGCGCCGGCGCCGGTGAATGTCATAGGCTTTTGCGGCCCCGACGCGTTCCGTGTTGAAGCGAGCGCGGACCTGTCAGGCAAAACTGCGTCCGGCGAGAGGGAAGAGGATGCCGTTCGCCGGGCGACAGCGCTGGCCCGCCAGAAGGCGCTGGAAGTGTTTTCGGCCGGGATGGTGTCGGGGCGCGGCGATATGGCATCGCTGGCTCCCGGCAGGGTGCTCGATCTTGTCGACAGGGGGGAGGTAATCGGGAGGCGCTGCGGAGCCGACGGGCGCTGCACGGTGCTCTTTGAAGTCAGGGCGAAGAACCTGAAGCAATCGCTTGGCTACGCCCGCTGAGTTGCATCGGCTGTCAGAAGAAGGGTCTGCGCTCCGGTATCGAGGCAGGCGCCGTACCGCTGCCAAAGAATTCGACGGTGAGATACAGTCCGCAGTAGCAATGGCCGGACGCTTCCTGGTCGGGGCGGCAGTATTCGCACGGGCAGATTATGTCCCTGTCCTTGCTGCGGACGCCGTCGGCGTCCCTGCACGGGCACGAGAAGTAGCCGTACCGGTTGAAGTTTTTCGCCAGCCCGTCGGCCAGAATCCCCACAAGCTCTGAGTCGGGATTGAGCTTCCAGCCCTGTTTTTCCGCCACCATCCGCATGAAGGTGAGCGCATCTTCGCGGGTCTTTTTCCTATCGCCGTTCATGCTGTTATCCCTTCCCGCCGGTTGCGAACAGCTCTTCCCACTCGTGCTGCGTGAATCCCACGACGCACCTGCTGTCGTTGATGATAACAAACGGGAATCCCACGCGCTGGTTGAACCGAGCCGCAAGGCTTTCCTTGAGCTTTTGCTTGACTTCGGGATCGAGCTCGTCAACGAAAACGTATCTGAAGCGGATTTTGCGCTCCCGTAAAAACTGCAGCGCCCTTTTGCAGAATCCGCAGGTTGAAAGTGCGTACAGGGTGACATCGTTGAAAACGTCCCGCCCTTCCTCTTTCACGAACTGTATGGTTGTATTCATTGTTCCGTTGCTGTATTTTTGTTGATGTTTCTGCGGAAATATGCTGTACATTAATACCGCTGTCCCGGGAAGTCAAGGAACATATTCCCATGTGGGGGTGAATTATAAGCCCCGGCGGGAGAAAAAGATTGCCAAACGGACGGCCTTCTTTTATATCCGCACGATATTGCGCGCCGCCCTTGCGCCGGCGCGCCTGACAAACAGTTTATCATGATTATGAGGGGAAGATGGGTTTTGATTTCAGAAATGAGTACCGGCGCAGGCTGGTAGGGGCCGATGACGCGGTCCGTATCGTGCGTTCGGGTGACCTGCTTGATTACGGGTTCGGATTGAACATGCCGAACGTGCTGGACGCGGCGCTTGCGAAGAGGAAGGACGAGCTGAGAAACGTCACCATCCGGGTGGACTTCGGCTTCTGGCCCCACCACTCGCTTGAAGCCGACAGCACGGGCGAGCATTTCAAATGGATAAGCTGGCATTTCAGCCCGATTGAACGGAAGTTTTACGAGCAGGGGAAAATCGCGTATATTCCCATGAAATTCTTTGAGTGCCCGCGCATGATCAGGCAGGACTGCGAACCCTGCCGGGTCGTCATGCTTCAGACGGGCCCCATGGACAGGCATGGATACTTCAATTTCGGGCTCAGCGCGACGGCATTGTGGGAGGCGATAGAGACGGCCGAGCACCTCATCATCGAGGTCAACGAGAACATGCCGCGCGTGCTCGGATGCAGCAGGGAGTGCGTCCATATCTCCCGCGTCACCCATGTCGTTGAAGGGCCCAATCCGCCACTGCCCGTCATCCCGGATACGGAGCCGACCGTCGTTGAAAAACGGATCGCCGGGCATGTCCTGCCGCATATTCACGACGGTTCGTGCATTCAGCTCGGGGTGGGGGGAGTGCCGGCGGCGATCGGCACTATGATCTCACATTCCGACCTGAAGGACCTCGGCGTCCACACCGAAATGTACGTCGACGCGTTCAGAAAAATGACGGAGGCCGGCAAGATCAACGGCGCGAGGAAGAACATCGACCGCTATAAGCAGGTCATGTCGTTCGCGCTGGGAAGTAGGGAGCTTTACGACTTCCTCGACGACAATCCAGGGATCATCGCATATCCCGTGGAGTACACGAACAATGTGGAAACGATTGCGAAGCTGGACAATTTCATCTCGGTGAACGCGTGCATCGAGGTGGACCTCTTCGGACAGGTGTGTTCCGAGAGCATCGGCACGGTCCATTACGGCGGTACGGGCGGCCAGCTCGATTTCGTGAACGGGGCGTATCTTTCCAGGGGAGGGCAGAGCTTCATCTGCATGACGTCGACGTACAGCGGCAAGGACGGTGTCGTGTCCCGCATCAGGCCGATACTCACGCCGGGCGCCATCGTGACCGATCCGCGGACCTCGGTCCACAAGATCGCCACCGAGTTCGGTGTGGCGAACCTCAAGGGGAAGAGCACGTGGGACAGGGCGGAAGCGCTTGTCGCCATCGCCCACCCTGATTACCGCGATGAGCTTGTGCGGGAAGCGGAAAAAATGAAGATATGGCGCGCTTCCAATAAAATCGGGTGCGCCTGACAGGAGCACGGCATGGCTGATCTTTCTACGACCTACATGGGGCTGAAGCTGAAAAATCCCCTGATCATCAGCAGCTCGGGATTCACCGATTCGGCGGACAAGATACGCGAGCTTGCAGGGCTCGGCGCCGGCGCTGTCGTGCTGAAATCGCTGTTCGAGGAGCAGATACTCATGGACAGCCGTTCCTACGGGCACGAAGGGGGCGATGTGTACGGCGAGGCGGATGATTACATACGGGGCTATGTCAGGGAAAACAGCATCGGCGAGTACCTCGCTCTCATCGGAAGCGCGAAACGGCAGGTTGACATACCCGTGATCGCGAGCGTCAATTGCGTGAATGCCGGCGAGTGGGTGGGTTTTGCGGAGAAGATCGCCGGCGCGGGGGCGGACGCGCTGGAGGTCAACGTTTTTGTGATGCCATCCGACCTGAACAAACGCAGCGAGGACATCGAGCGGGTGTATTTCCAGATCGCTGAAAAGCTCCTCCGCGCCGTTCGGATCCCTGTCGCGATGAAAATAGGCGCGCACTTTTCAGGCATGGCGCACATGATCGTGAACCTCAGCCTGTCGGGCATCTCCGGCCTTGTGCTCTTCAACCGCTTCTACAGCCCCGATATCGACCTTGAGACCCTGGAGATGAGTTCGTCGTCGGTGTTCAGCAACGCTGCGGACATTTCAGCGCCCCTGCGCTGGATCGGCATGCTTTCGGGAAAGGCCGGCTGCGATATGGTGGCGTCCACGGGCGTCCACGATGGCTACGGCATCGCGAAGGTCATCCTCGCCGGCGCACGATGCGCGCAGGTGGCGACGGCGCTCTATCAGCACGGCATGGAATTCATTCCCGTGATGCTGGAGCAGCTGGATGGCTGGATGCGTCAAAAGCGGTTTGCGTCCGTGGATGAAATGCGGGGGCGGCTCAGGATGGAAAAGATTCAGGATCCCTCCGCTTACGAGAGGGCGCAGTTCATACGGTATTTTTCCCGCCACGGATGATGGCGGCGCCTTCAGGCGGGGATCACTTCTGCGCGAGGCCCTTGCGTGCGGCCCTGACCTTCAGCCCCGCGCTCAGGAAGCTGTCGCCCGACAGCACGCGGTGTATCGCCCGCACGATGTTTTCGGGCGCGTCCTGCTTGATCAGGTAACCGCGGGCGCCGAAACGGAGGGCCCGCTCCACGAAATAGCTCTCCTCGTGCATCGAAAGCACAAGAATGGGAATGTCCCCGTAACGCCGGTTAAGGTCTTTGAGCAGGTCAAGCCCGCTCATCCCGCTCAGGGAGATGTCCAGGATTATCAGGTTGGGAATCTCGGCTTCCAGAAGGTCGAAGGCTTCGGAGACGGTGCCCGCCGTACCGGTCACTTCCATGTCCTCCTCGAAGTTGAGGAGGTCGGCGAGGCCCTTCCGGAGGACTTCGTTGTTTTCGACGATCAGAATTCTGATCGGTTTTCTTGCGCCGCTTTCAGCCATTGTCATATTCCCCTGCGCATGAGGTCTTCATATCCCTGAAGCATATAATGCGTCGCCCTGTCAAAATAGAGGACCACGCGGTTGTTGAGGTCCACCGCCTCGCGGTAGCTGGTGAGGTCGCTGTAGAGCTTGTCCATGACATACAGCCAGAGATGGCGCTTCTGGAGCACCAGCGCCTTCTGGACCTGTGAAAAGGGGAGCCCCTGGTTGAAGCGGTCATGGCCGAGCTTGCGGTAGCGCTCCTGTATCTTCGCCTTGGGGAAATCCCTGGTGATCCACTTCGACAGGTCCCGATAGACTATGTCGCTTGTTTCATAGATGCTGTTTCTGTCCAGCCCCTGGTATGAAACGGTATCGGGATTTCGCAGAAGGTCCGTCATGAAGCGCTCGGTAATCTCCTGATGGTTTTCCTCGACCAGCTTCACAAAGCGGTTGTACAGCAGATTCGGTTTCCCCAGCATTTCCCCTCCTTCTCTCCGGGTGGAGCCTCATGTCCGGCGTTCCAGGGCATTTGTGAGTGAACGGACTACAGCAATTCGTCAAGCCTGACGTATTTTTCCACAAGCTGCGCGAGCAGATCGATTTCCTGTTCGCTGTCCTTGGTGAGAAGCGCTTCCATCTTGTCGATCTGCTTGGCGACCAGGAATGTGTCGTTGGCCACCAGGAGAAGCGGGATGTTTTTCTCCGATGCCCGGGTGATGATGTTGGCCGGCGGCAGGATGTTGTTGGTGAGCAGAATGCCCACCGTGTCGCTTTCCAGTGCGGCCAGGATCATGTCGCTGCGGTCTCCGCTTGTGATGAGGAGTTTGTGCTCCTTGTTGAACAGCGGGTTTCGAAGCGACTCGTCGGTGGACATCGCGCCGACAAACACGTTCTTCACGACATTGCCGAGCCCCTTCTCCCCGGCGATCACTTTCGCGAACAGATTTTCGGCAAGATAGTTCATGGTGAAATAGGTGAGCTGTTCCTTGAACGGGATCGCCCCCAGAACATTGATGCCCATCTCCCTGATCTGTTTCATGAAGATGTTGTCGAATTCCTCGATGTCGCGCACCTTGTTGATGATCACGCCTGCGAAATTAACACCATCGAGGTTGAGGTATTTCGTGATGTACTTGATGTCGTCGATAATGGTGTCGCTGTCCCCGCTGACGACGATTACCAGCCTTGAGCCGGTGTAGCGGGCGAGCGCGGCTGCGTCGAGATTGATGGAGGCGCCGTAGCTCAGGTCTTTTCCCCCTTCAATGAACAGAACATCCTTGTCCTGCCCGATGTTCTCCGCCATCTCCACGCAGGTTTTGCGGGTGGCCTCCTCGTCGTATACATAGCGGAGCTTGGAGTGATTGAATCCCAGCGAAATGTTCTCCGGCTCGTCATCGAGGCCGAGGATGTTCACGATGAGGTTTGCATCATAGTCCCAGTTTTTCTTCCTGCGGTATATGAGCCTGTCGCCGAACGGCTTGATGTAGCCGTAGTTCTTCTCTATTGCAGATGCGATGCCCACGATGAGGCTTGTTTTACCCGCGCTTTCCCTGGACGAGGCGATGACGATTTTAACCATGAGCAGACCTCCTTGCGGTTTCGTGAAACTCGCGATACGGACCATTGCATAACGATGCGGACTCGCCCGCACGGGACGCCGCTACGCATGGCGGCCGTACATGCGGGATATTCTCTGTTTTTCGGCCGCCGTTCGATGAGCATGTATTTTACGTTGCCGGACAATCACTGACCAGTATATGCGTCAATCCCCGGGCCGCACAATAGTCAAAGGGATAAATGTTCTGTAGTATTATGCCTAAATAGTGGATAGGGGAATCCCCTATTTGCTTCATCATGTCCCTTCCCCCTGGACCCAGAGCGTGGCGTGCTGCACCAGCTCGATTGCGGTGCCGAGATTCAGCTTCTCCTTGATGTGCGCACGGTGGTTTTCCACCGTTTTCACGCTCACATGGAGCTTTTGCGCGATCTGGCGGGTCCCCAGTCCCCGTCCTATAAGCTGAAACACCTCAAGCTCGCGGTCGGTCAGAAGATCGACCGGCGCGTGCTCCACGTGCGTCTGCCCCTCGATGAGCTTGTTGAACATTCTGGTTGCGATCCTGTCGCTCACGAAAATGTTCCCGCTCAGAATGTGGTTGACCGCCCTGACCACCGTTTCGGGCGCCTCCTGCTTCATGAGGTATCCCTTCGCGCCCGCCCTCAGTGCGCGCTCGGCGTAGATGGCCTCATCGTGCATTGAAAGCGTCAGTATCATCATGTCGGGATAGCGAAGCCTGATGTCCTTGATCAGCTCGATGCCGCTGGAGTTTTTCAGCGAGACGTCGATGATCATGAAGTTGGGCTCCTCGCGGCGAATCCCCTCAAGCGCCTCGACCGCGTCCTCCGCCTCGCCGCAGACCGTGAGGTTTTTCTGGCTGTTGAGTATTTCCGCCAGCCCTTTTCTGAAAATGGGATGGTCTTCCACCAGAAAAATCCTGGTCCTGTTGAATATTTTCTGCCTTCCCTGCATTTCGATTCCTGCTCATTGCTGTCTGTGATGCCCTCCGCCAGCCCGAAGGGTTTTCATTTTTTCAGAATGCAGATGACGCTGGTGCCTCCCGTGTGATTGCGTATCACGTCAAGGATCGCGTTGATCATCCTGGCCCTGTATTTCATAATGCTGATGCCCATCCCTCCCGGGCGGCCGGCGCTTCTGGAGAATCCGGCCCCGTTGTCGTCAATTGAAAGCGTGATGGTTCCGATTTTCCTGTTGAAGATAATATCGATCCTGCCGGGGCGCGCGTGCTTGATGGCGTTGTTGATCGCCTCCTGGACGATGTAGTATATCTGGGTCGCCATCACGTTGTCGGAAAAGGTGATGGACTCGTCGCAGACGAGCCTGCACTGCACGCTGAACACCGACTCCACCTGCGCGGCAAGCTCCTGCAGGGCGAAAATCAGGCCCTCGGCGTCAATGTCCACGGGGCACAGGCCCTTGACCATCATCCTGGTCTGGGTGATCGCCTGGTCAAGCAGCGAGTTGATCTCGGCGACGTCCCCGGCTTCGGCGACGCCGATCCTTTCAAGCTTCTGCCGGTGCAGGTTCAGCATGAACTTGATCCCCACGAGGTGGGGGCCAAGCCCGTCGTGGAGGTTGTTGCCGATCTTCCTGCGCTCCTCCTCGCTGATCCTGAGTATTTCGTTTTCAAGCCGCTTCTGCTCGGTGACGTCGAGAAAGGAGAGGATGCTTTTTTTTGTGCCGGGGATCAGGCCCACGGTCATATAGATGTCCCTGACGCGGGATTTCCGGTCGATGAAGCGGATGCCGTAGTTGCGCGGGGCGAACGTGGGATCGATTCGGCGCATCCGGTGGTACTCCTTCATCATTTCAAGATCCTCTTCCACGATGAACTCGGTCCATGATTTCCTGTCCTCGATCTCGCCTTTCGCGTATCCCGACAGCTTTTCGAATTCCGTGTTTGCAAGCGAGATGAGGGTGTCCTCGTCCGTAAGTATCGTGGCGGTGCCGGTGGTCTCGAACGTGGTCCGGTAGTTTTTCCACAGCGAGTTGATCATCTCGTCCATCTCGCGGTGGGTCGCGGCCATTTTCCTCTCATGAATGCGGAACGCGATGATGCGGGCGATTTCTAGGATAAGGGCCCTGTCACCGGCGTCGGGGGGATTGGGGGATGCGGTGATCAGCGAGATCGCCCCGTAAAATCCGCTCCTGAACGAGATGCCCGCCGTCAGCGAATGGACCGCCGTGTGCGGGTCCGCCTCCCCCTGCGCCAGAAAGGCCCGTGCGGGATCGCGGTCGATGATCACGTCTTCGCAGCGGGCGAGCTCGTCCGACACGAACGCCGTTATGGAGGAATTCTCCCGGAGGTTGTCCTCCATGCCGGCCCTGCCGAAACCTCTGTGAGCGACGCGGTGGACCGCCGGGCCGGCCGGCCCTGTCAGGATGATCCAGCACGCACGGTAAAGGGGTGGGCGGGTGAGGATGTCGCAGATTTCGCAGAGAGGGATGTCGCCGTCGCAGGGTGAAGAGAAAGCCATCCTGTCGATTTCGTGAGCAACCGAGGGCCGGTCATGCGCTGTCGGTAGTTTTTCCTGGATGGAATGTTCCTTGCCGTCGTGATAAAGGCCTTTCATCGCTTTGGGCGCCGTCCACGTTGCTGAAGGCGGGTGCGTCGCTGAACGGGAGCCATTGATCGACACCATCCTTCCCTGAAATACCGGATTATAGCAAAAGGGCTGAACGTCAATGATTTTTTAAGCAATAGGGGAAAATACTATTATAAAAATAGGGGTTCCGCCATGTCAATTTTATCATTTAACCTATTCAATACCGTCCGGATAGTTTGTATATTAAGCAGGGGTTGAAGGCGAATATCGTAAAAAATATATAGAGAAGTATTTAACCGTTCTCTTCGGCGGGGATGCGGCGGAGAGACGCGGTGAAATGATGTGTGGCAACGTCAACTGTTATCCCGGTTGATAATCCAAACGAACTGAACTTAAAAGCTTTCGGGAAGCACATTATTATCACTTTTTTTATACAAAAAGAGGGTTTAAATATGGATGTAAGAAATGAGTATGCGAAGAAACTCGTGACCGCGGACGAAGCGGTCAAGTGCGTCAGCTCCGGGGATGTGGTAGACTACGGATTTTTCAACGGCAAACCGGTTGTATGCGATCTGGCCCTTTCCAAAAGGCACGAGGAGCTCAGGGACGTGAGCATCTTCACCGCGGTGACTGTTCCTCCGGTTCCCGAAGTGATCAAGTATCCCGCGAGCTTCACTTATATGGACTGGCAGTGGAGCAAGCTCACCCGCATCATGCACTCGCAGGTGGAGCAGGCCTATTATTCCCCGATTCTCTATCATCGGGCCCCGTTCTTCTATCGTGAACTTGTACCGCTTTATAAAACCAACAAGGGCTATCGTTCTCCGTTTTATAATGACATCGTCCGCGGCAAGGACGTGAAGTGGATAGCAATCTGCCGCGTGTGCCCCATGGACGACAGCGGTTTCTTCAACCTCGGCCCGCAGAATTCCGAGACCTCGGCGAAGATTGAGGCGGCCGACCATGTGATTCTGGAAGTGGTGAAAAACATGCCCGTATGCCGGGGCGGCAATGAGGAAGCGGTGCATGTTTCCCGCGCGGACTTTATTGTTGAGGCCCCGGATGACCACGGGCCTTTCCCCGCGCCGCAGCTGCCACCCAGCGACATCGACAAAAAGGTCGCGGAATATATAATAAGGGAAATCCATGACGGGTGCTGCATCCAGCTGGGCATCGGCGGAATGCCCAATATGGTGGGTCAGCTCATCGCCCAGTCCGATCTCAAGCACCTGGGCTGCCACACCGAGATGTTTGTTGACGCGTACGTCGACATGATCGAATCGGGCAGGATGGACGGGTCCAGGAAGAACTTTGACCGGTTCAAGGCCTCGTACACATTCGCCATCGGTTCGCAGAGGATGTACGATTTCATGAATAACAATCCGGGACTGGCCTCCTACCCGGTCGACTATACCAACGATCCCAAGGTGATCTGCGAGCTTGACAACATGATCAGCATCTGTAACGCGGTGCAGGTTGACATCTTCTCCCAGGTCAACGGGGAGAGCTTCGGGGGCGGCCAGATTTCCGGAAACGGCGGCATGTGGGATTTTGTGCTGGGCGCCCAGTGGTCAAAGGGTGGCAAGAGCATCATCTGCCTGCCGGCGACGCACGCGAACTCGAAGGGAGAGCTGGTGTCCCGCATCGTATCGAGCTTCGAGCCCAGCACGGCGGTGACGATACCCCGCCAGATGACGGACATCATTGTCACCGAGTATGGCGCCGTTCAGCTCCAGGCCGCTCCCACGTGGATGCGCGCGGAAAAGATGATTTCGATTGCGCACCCTGACTTCCGCGAGCAGTTGATCAAGGACGCTGAGAGAATGAAAATCTGGCGCAAGAGCAACAAGAAATAATTTGTTTTGACAGAAAAGGATACCGCCTGTTGAGTGGTAAAATGGTAGTATATTCGCGGTTGAGCGGTTTTCGTTCGTAAAGTGAAAGGCTTGTTTCGCGCCGGCGCGCTTGAGGTGATGCCGGCGCGAAGATGACCCCCGCGGGGGGCGTGGCTTTCACCGCCGTTGCGGGCGCGCCGCTTGAAACGGATCGGCGTTATATTCTAATTCGAATCGAAAGGGGGAAGAAGATGAGCAGTTTTCAATTCGAGTACAACCAGGAAGCGCTGAAAAACCTCAAGATCGAAGACACCTCGATTTTGGACCGCCTGGTTGACTACAGGCACGCGAGGGAATGCCGTCAAAAGAAAGACCACTCGCAGCGCGACAAGCGGATGTCGTTGAAAGAAGCGGTTTCGGAATTCGTGAAGGACGGAGATATTTACGCGTATACCGGTTTCGGCTATGTTCGTACGGCCATCCAGGCTGACTGGGAGATGGTTCGCCAGGGCAAGAAGAACCTTCAGTCGATCGGCTCGCCCAATACCTGTCAGTCATGGGGCGTTACCCGTGGCAACACTCCGTACACCCACGCCTCGTACGCCGGTGCGGAGATGCGCGGCTATGACAAATATTTTTCCAATAACATCAAGCAGGGGCGGGTGAAAATCCTTTCCGACTGGAGCCACGGCCTTATGGGAATCGGCTTCAAGGCCGCGCAGCTCGGCGCTCCCGGCATTTATTCCAAATCCGGGCTCGGCTCCGACCTCGTCAGGCACAATCCGTACCTCAAGGTGATGAACAACCCGATGGTCAAGGGCAACGACCCGTGCGTGTTCGTCCCGGCGATCTTTCCCGACATCACCTTTATCCACGTGCACGCGGCCGACAAATTCGGCAACGCCCGCTTCTATGGGCCTGCGGTGAACGACAACGCCCTTGCCGCGGCGACAAGAAAGCTTGTGATTACCGCCGAGGAGATTGTGTCAAACCAGGACATGCGCTGGAACAACAAGGGCGTGCAGATCACGTTCCAGAACGTGGACGCCGTTGTGGAGCTGCCCTTCGGTGCGCTGCCGGGATACATGCCCGGATGCTACTACTGGGCCCGACGCTGGTGGGAAAAGACGTTTGCCACCATGGATGCCGGACACGAGGCGATGGAAGCCTATATCCAGGAGTGGATCATTGATACCAAGGACACCAATGACGTGGTCAAGAAGCTCGGCGGCGTTGATTTCATCATCAGCCAGAAGAGGCTTGCCAAGGCCGCGGAAGCGGACAACGAGGACGATGGGGTCAGCTTCAAGTATGAACCCTGGAGCCCCAGCACGCCGCCGGATGTCTGGGATTAATGCCGGGAACACCAATCAACGAAACCATCTCAAACGAGGAGGAGAATACAATGGCAGAAACCAAGCCTATGAATCCTTTAGAAGCAATGGCATATATTCTTTCAAAGCAAATCGAAGACCATCAGGTCGTGTATATCGGGACAGGGCTTCCCATGGTGGCGGGAATCCTCGCCAAGAAGACCCATGCCCCGCATATCACCTTCGTATACGAGTCCGGCGGACAGGATCCGATTGAAGGTGGCATGCCCTGGTCGGTGGGCGGCCCGGAAACATACCGCAAGTCCCCCATGATTCTTGAAATGCCCTACTCGTTCGGGCAGGCGGCGTCGGGGCTTGTCGACACGGGATTTCTCGGCTTCGCGCAGATCGACATGTACGGCAACGCCAATACCACGATGATCGGAACCGAGTTCACCAATCCGAAGGTGCGCCTTACCGGCTCCGGTGGCAACAACGACGTGGCGTCACTGTGCGAGAAACTCGTGTTCGTGGGAATTCAGAGTCCGCAGAAGTTCGTTCCGAAATGCGATTTCATCACCTCGGCGGGTCACCTGACCGGCGGCAATGCGCGCCAGGAAGCGGGCCTTCTGGGGCAGGGCCCCGTCGCCGTAGTGAGCACCGCGGGCGTCTACGATTTCGAGCCGGGCACCAAGCGGATGCGAATCAAAACGCTGCATCCGGGAGTTTCGGCGGATCTTGCTCAGCTCGCGTCAGGTTTTGAGCTCGTCCGGCCCGAAGGGGAAATTCCGGTTACGGAAATGCCCTCACCGGAAATTCTTGAGATTCTCCGTCATGAAGTCGATCCCCAGGGATTCTTTATCAGCATGCCTGGAGCATAGCTTCATATTTTTTATACTCTAACCTATTTTCCACAGCCCCCCTCCTGCACAGCCTCCGATCTTGGATCACTCCACTCTGGGAGGGGGGGGCTTTTTTTTATCCCCCGCCAGCCTTTAAAATTGATATCCGGAAATTTTATAGTATTTTTATGTAGGGATGACTGTTTTAATGCCACATTAAGCCGTGATGATGCGGTGAGAAGTGAGCTGTCGGAACGGTACCGGTTGGATTATTCCTGAATGGAGCGGCATGTATGAGACAAGACCATCTTGGGCTGATGATTCTGCAACAGGCGGAAAGACACGCCGCTCGCAACGCCCTGTACGCGAGGAAGGGCGGGCAGTGGAAGGCGATGACCTGGAAGGAGGTGGGAGAAAAAGTCAGCCTTGTGGCGATGGGACTCATTGACTCCGGCCTCTCGGAAGGCGAGATGGCGGGGATTTTCTCCGCGAACAGGCCGGAGTGGACCGTCTGCGATTACGGAATCATGTGCGCGAGGGGCGTATCGGTGCCCTTCCATTCGGGGATGAGCGATTCGCAGGCCGAGTACCTGGTGGGCGACGCCGGCGTGAAGGTCCTCTTTGTCGACGGGCAGGCGCAGTACGATGTTGCCGCGCGGGTGTTTGTGAAAAGCCGGGTGCTGAAAAGGATCGTGGTCTTTGACGAGTCGGTGAAGATCATGGAGCATCCCGAGGTGATGCACTTCAGCAAATTCCTGGAAAAAGGGCGCTACTCCTCCAGGGATGGCGAGCTGAAGCGCAGAATGGAAGAGGCGACGAGCGATGATGTCTGCACGATCATCTATACCTCGGGAACCACGGGCGAGCCCAAGGGCGCGGTGCTCACGCACGCGAATTTTTTCTGCGTGTTCCACGCCCTGGATGAGCGCTTCCCCATGAACGAACATGACAGCGAGCTTTGCTTTCTGCCGCTGAGCCACTCCTACGCCAGGGTCTCGGGCTTCTGGGTGCACTCACACGGCACCACCGTGTATTACTGCGACGATCCGCGGAAGGTGGTGGAGTATTTTCAGGAGACCAGCCCCACCTACATGGTGGGAGTCCCGAGATTTTACGAAAAGGTGTATGCGGCCCTCAACCGCCGCATCGACTCGTATCCACCCATGCGCCGCAGGCTGTTCCGCTGGGCGCTGGCGGTCGGCAGGAAGTACCGCTACCGGAAGTTCAGAAAGGCGTACCGTTCGCCGTTTCTCAGGCTCATGTACTTCGCGGCGTACCGGCTGGCGCTCAGGCGCATCCGCAAGGTTCTGGGCGGAAAGCTCAATTTCTTTTCGGCGGGCGGCGCGCCGCTTTCCAGGGAGATTGAGGACTTCTTCTTTTCCATCAACATCTACATCGCGCAGGGCTACGGCCTCACGGAGACATCGGCCATCATCACCTGCAACTACCCGGGCAGATTCAGGTTCGGCACGCCGGGCACCGTGATCCCCGGCTGCGAGGTGAAGGTGGAGGATGACGGAGAAATACTCGTGCGCGGCGCCAATGTCATGAAGGGGTACCACCGGAAACCGGAAGCGACCGCAGAGGTTTTCACCGGGGACGGGTGGCTGAAAACGGGCGACATCGGGTATCTCGACAAGGACGGCTTTCTTCACATTACGGACCGCAAGAAGGACATCATCGTCACCGCCGGCGGCAAGAACGTGGCCCCCCAGACGATCGAGTCGCTGTTCGGCCAGGACTACTATATCGACCAGGTTGCGGTGATAGGGGACAGGCGCAGGTTTTTAACCGCGCTGGTGGTTCCCGATTTTGAAGCGCTGGAGCACTATGCGAGGGAAAATGGCATCGCATTCGGTTCGCGCGCCGAACTGATCGGGAAGAAGGAGATAATCGATTTCTACCGCGCGCGCATCGACGCCATGTCCGCGTACATGGCGAAGTTCGAGCGGATAGTGCGCTTTGCGCTGCTTGAGCGTGAGTTCTCGCATGAAGCGGGCGAGATCACGCCCACCATGAAGATACGGCGCAACGTGATTGAGGAGAAGTACAGAACAATTATTGACGAGATGTATAAAGAATAATGTTGACTTTCCTCCTTTGCCGTAGTATGGTTGATCACTTTTATTTTTTTTCGCTATAAGCAGTTATAGAGAGAATTCATGCCGCCCCGCCGGGGCGGGTCTGGCGATCAGCATACTACATTTAGCGGAGGATATTCATGACGGAAGCAACCAGCCGTTTGCAGCCCACCACTATTCCCGCCGTTTTTCTTGTGAACGCGGCAAAAAGATCTGAACTGAAGGCCTTCATGCATCGCGGTAGTGACGGGTGGCATGATGTTACGTGGAAGGAAGCGGTCGGCTTCATTGAAGCGGTGGCGTCCTACCTGATCAGCGCGGGAATAAAGCCGGGAGATAAGATTTCCATCTTCTCGGAAAACAGGCCCGAGTGGGTGTACGCCGACATTGCTACGCTGGCGATCGGCGCGGCCGACGTCACCATTTACGCGACCAATTCATCGCAGGAAGCGGCCTATATCGTCAACGACTCCGACTCGCGCATTTGCTTCTGCTCGGGCAAGGCCCAGGTTGACCGGCTGTTGCAGGCAAAGGCCACGATGCCCGCTCTGGAAAAAGTGATTGTGTTCAATGACATTGACCTGCCCGATCCCCTGTTCGTGTCCATGAAAGAGGTGATAGCGAAGGGGGCCGCTTCCCCGAAAACCGATGAGATATACGATCGATGCGCGGCCATCAAGGGCGACGACCTGATGACGCTGATCTACACGTCGGGCACCACGGGAAATCCCAAGGGAGTGATGCTCACGCATTCCAACATGATAGAGCAGGTAAAGCAGTTCCTTGAGCACCACCCGTTCCCCTTCGATGTGATTGCGCTTTCGCTGCTTCCCGTCTCCCATTCGCTTGAGCGCTCGGTGGGATATCACGCGATGATTATCGAGGGAGGCGTGCTCGCCTACAGCCGCGGCCCGGAATTCCTGCTTCAGGATTTGCAGGAGATACGGCCCACCGCGTTCCTCGTGGTGCCGCGCGTGCTGGAGAAGATACACGAGGGCATCATGACCAACCTCGGGAAGGCGCCCGATTCCAAGCAGAAAATTTTCAGGTGGTGCGAGCGGGTCGCGCGCAAGGCGGTGCCCTACATCGTCGCCAACAGGCCCCTGCCGTTTTTCCTCCGGAAAAAATACGCCCTGGCCGAGAAGATGGTGTTTTCCAAGGTGAGGGCCGCCATCGGGCTTGACCGCATCCGCGTGGTGGGTGTCGGCGGCGCTCCCATTTCCCCCTTCATCAACGCATTCTTCCAGGGGTTCGGCATCGAGGTGCATCTCGGCTTCGGGCTGACTGAGACCTCGCCCGTGACGCACGTGCACACCTACAAGGACCGCATGCCCATCAAGCTGGAGACCTCCGGGCCGATCCTTCCAAGGACGCAGGCGAAAATCAATGACGACGGGGAGCTGTTGATCAAGGGGCCGCAGGTGATGAAGGGCTACTACAAGAAGCCCGCTGAGACGGCGGAGGTGTTTACCGAGGACGGCTGGTTCAGGACCGGTGACATCGGCTTCATCGACGCGGACGGATATCTTACCATCACCGACCGCAAAAAGGACATCATCATCACCGCCGGCGGGAAAAACGTCGCGCCCCAGGTGATAGAGAACCGGTTTAAAAACGAGCTCTTCATCGAGCAGATGGCGGTGATAGGCGACCGCAGGAAGTTTCTTGTGGCGCTCATCGTGCCGGGCTTTGACGCGGTCAGGGACTGGGC
>CAZPZJ010000017.1:2304-5602 GCA_964591055.1 uncultured Leptospiraceae bacterium | reverse complement strand
ATACCACAGAGATCAGGATGGTTTCCGATGAGCGGTGATATTCGCGCCGAGTACCTTGCCAAGCTCGTTTCCGCCGCCGACGCGGCGAAAATGGTGAGTTCAGGAGACAGGGTTTTTTACAGCGAATTCGGGCTCTTTCCCGAGCTGCTGGACGCGGCGCTTGCCGCACGGGCGGAAGAGCTGGAGGACGTGGACATTCGCAGCGTGTACTTTTCCCGCGTCCCGAAGGTTGTCGAAGCCGATCCCGACCAGCGTCATTTCATCCTCAACGACTACTACTTCGGGCCGGTGTCGCGGCGGCTGCACGATGAAAACCTGTGCTTCCACGTTCCCATGACCTACCACCAGGGCCCGCGGGTGCTCAAAAAATACCAGAATGCCGACATCACCTTTCTGACCGTAAGCCCCATGGACTCCCGCGGCTACTTCAACTACGGAATGGCCAATTCAGGGACCGGCGCGAGCATTTCCAAGTCGAAGAAGATCATCGTGGAAGTCAACGAGCACGTGCCGTACTGCCTGGGCGGCAACCAGGAATCGATCCACATCTCGCGGATCAACCACATCGTCGAAGGTCCGCATGGCGCGCTACCGGAAGTGGTGCTGCCGGACGCCAACGAGGCCGACGAGCGTATCGCGGATTATCTGATCGACGAGCTCGAGGACGGGTGCTGCATCACGTTCAACATCACGGGGCTCCACAACGCGCTGGGCAGGAGGATCGCCGCGAGCGACCTGAAGGACCTGGGGATCCACACTGAAATCCTTGTTGATTTCTGCATGGACCTGGACCGCTCCGGCAGGGTCACGGGCGCCAGGAAAAATATCGACAGGTACAAGATGTCCTACACCTTCGCCATCGGCACGAGGAAGCTGTACGATTACCTGCACCAGAACGCCACCTGCGCGTCGTACCCGGTCAACTACATCAGTGATCCGCGCATCATCGCGATGAACGACCGCGTCTTTGCGACGTACAAGGCCATCGAGATGGACCTCTTCTCGCAGGCGTCCTCCGAGTCGGTGGGCGTGCACCAGAAGGGCGGCACCGGGGGGCAGCTGGATTTCGTGTTCGGAGCGTTCGCATCGCACGGCGGGAAGGGAATCATCTGCCTGAACTCCACCCATACCGACGCCGAAGGCAACAGGCGCTCCACCATCGTTCCCACGCTGACGCCCGGCACCATCGTCACCGTTCCGCGCTCGATAGTGCACTACGTCGCGACTGAGTACGGCATCGCGCAGCTCAAGGGGCAGCCCACCTGGCAAAGGGCCGAGCTCCTCATCGGCATCGCGCACCCTGATTTCAGGGACGAGCTCATAAAAAAGGCCGATGAGATGAAAATCTGGCGGCGGAGCAACAGGATATGACGCGCCACATGCTTATGACACTTACGCTGAAGAGGGACAGGAATGAGCGACATTGAAAACTGGCAGTATTCCCAGAAGCTGACCACGCCGGAGAAGGCCGCGGAGCTGGTGAAGCCGGGAGACATGATTTTTTACGGGGAGTTTGTGCTCTTTCCCGTGGCGTGCGACGAGGCGCTCGCGAAACGCATACCGGAGCTGAACAACCTTGACCTGCGAAGCATCTGCTTCACGCGTATCCCGAAAGTGGTCGAGGCCGATCCAAAGCGTGAGCACATCGTCATGAACGACTACCACTTCGGGCTGGCGTCGCGTAGGCTGTATGACAAAGACATGTGCTCGTACATCCCCGTGACCTACCACCAGGGGCCGAGGCTTTTGCGCAAATACACGGATTACGATGTTGTGTTCATCTCCTCGGGGCCGATGGACCCCCGCGGATATTTCAACTACGGGCTTGCGAACTCGGTGACAGGCGCGGCCATCAACAAGGGCAAGAAAATCGTGGTGGAGGTCAACCCCAATGTGCCGTACTGCCTGGGCGGCAACCAGGAATCGGTGCACATTTCCCGCGTCGATCACATCGTCGAGGGGGGAGGGAACCCGCTGCCGCAGGTGCCGCCGGCGGAGCCCTCGGAGATCGACAGGCTCATCGCCGGGCACATCATGAAGGAGATCGTGGACGGCACCACGCTGCAGCTCGGCATCGGGGGGCTGCCCAACGTGATCGGCTCCATGATCGCGGACAGCGACCTCAGGGACATCGGCATTCACACCGAGATGCTGGTGGACTCGTGCGTGGACCTCTACAACAAGGGCAGGGTGACCGGCGCCAGAAAGAGCGTAGACCGCTACAAGATGACCTACACGTTCGCGATGGGCACCAGCAAGCTCTATGAGTTTCTGCACCACAATCCCACCTGCGCATCGTACCCGGTCAACTACGTGAACGACCCGCGCATCATCGCGCTCAACAACAACGTGATCGCCGTCAACAACGCCATCGAGGTGGACCTGTTCGGGCAGGTGTGCTCGGAGAGCGCGGGGACGCGCCACATCAGCGGCACGGGCGGGCAGCTTGATTTCATCTTCGGCGCGTTCATGTCGCACGGCGGAAAGGGCTTCATATGCCTGAGCTCGACGTTCACCGACAAGGAGGGCAACGTGAAATCGCGCATCCGCCCCACGCTCACGCCGGGCGCGATCGTCACGGTGCCGCGATCCATCACGCACCTTGTGGCCACGGAGTACGGCATCGCGCAGCTCAAGGGGAAGTCCACCTGGGAGAGGGCCGAGTCCCTCATCAACATTGCGCACCCCGACTTCCGGGACGGGCTCATCAGGGAGGCGCAGGCGATGAAGATATGGAGAAAGACCAACCGCATCGCGTGAAGCAGCGCCGGCAGCGGCGATTTGAAACAGGCGTGAGGCATCGATCATCGTACCCGCGAATCGTTTTCGCGGGTTTTTTCATATTGTGAAAGCCGCATTTCCGGGGGTGTCGGGTTTCACAGAAAAGAAACTGATTGCTCACGGAATTTTAACATCGATGCGATTTTTTATTTTCAGTGAAGTCGTTCAACTTTGAAAGGGAGCGCCCGCCGGCGGCAGGCTGTACGCGGCTCCCGGTACTTGAAACGGAGTTCATTATGGAAGCGGGTGTATGTGACATTGTTGTCGGCGACAGCATGGGGGTCGATGTGAAAGGCTGCCGGATTGTACAAAGCGGGCGGTATGATATGCATCCACAACTCGAATTTCCGCGGCTTCCCTGCTCATGGGAAGGCGTGGTGGAAAAACTTGATTTTCATTTCCAGCCGATAGTCAATTCCCTGACCGGAGCGTGTTTTGCGGTTGAGGCGCTGGTCCGCAACTGCAACGATGCGGGTTTTTGCGCCATCGGTGAAATGTTCAATGCGGCATGGCGTGA
>CAZPZJ010000017.1:0-2204 GCA_964591055.1 uncultured Leptospiraceae bacterium | reverse complement strand
CACGAAAGGAGCATTAAAAAGTACATCTACTCGCCGTTCGGTTATCACCTGCTGCAGAACCGCTCGATACGCGCATCGCTCGAGGCCTTTGTGGAGAAGTGCCCGATTGTGGACATCAACACCCGTGAGGACAAAATGCTCGAGGTGTTCGTGAGCAATCCTGACTGCGACGGCGTCATCATCACCGCCGATCTCAGGTATGCCGGCTTTTTGAAGCCGCGCTCGCTTTTGAACATCATCAACGAGCGCAATCTCACCATTGCGAGGGAGGTCAATCCGCTGACCAAGCTTCCCGGCAATGTGCTCATCAGCCGGCGCCTCAGCGACGCCATGCGGGCCGCAGACAGCTTTCACTATTTCATCTATTTCGATTTCGATTATTTCAAGCCGTTTAATGACCGATTCGGTTTCCGCCAGGGCGACAGGGCCATCCTGATGTTTTCCGAGATGCTGTCGAAAGAGTTTCAGGATTCTTTCGTGGGCCACATCGGCGGGGACGATTTCTTCGTCGGAATGGACAGCGCCGTGGACATCGCTGAGGATGTTCGTGCAAGGGTGAGCGCCCTGCAGGACAGGTTTGAAAGCGCGGTCATGATTTTTTTCAGCGGCGATGAGGCCCGTGCGGGGGGCTACACGGCCAGGGACAGAAACGGGTGCGAGCGGGTGATTCCGCTCCTGAAGGTGACCGCCGCCATGATAGTGAAGGAACCGGGGCTGGCTGAAGGAAGGAGCGGTGAAATCACGCGCATTCTCGCCAGGGCGAAATCCGACGCGAAGAGAAACAACGCCCGATTGGCGTGCGTATCGCTGTAATATCCGCCGAAAATACTCCCCCCTGCGCCATGTCCCACGGGCAGTCGCTTTTTCACGGGTGACCGCGTTTTTCCGCCTTCAGCGGTGATCAAAGATTTTTCATTGACGAAAGCGCGTTTGAAGTGTATGAGTTCGGCTGTGCAATCGCCGGTGACCGAAAAATTGCGATGAGGGGGAACATGCCATGAATATCATCAATCTGCCGCGCATTCAGGACGCCGACCTCAGGGGCAAGGTCGTGCTCGTGAGGGTGGACCATAACGTGGTGAAGAAGGGCACCATCTTCGATCCCTACCGGATCGACGCGACGCTTGGCACCCTCTACTACATCAACGCCAAGGGCGGCAAGATCATCCTGATGACACATGTGGGAAGGCCCAAAAACAAAAAAACCGGAGAGATAGCCATCTCGCACGAAACATCGGTCCAGCCGATCGTGGACTACATACAGAAGAAGCTCCACATCACCATGAAAGTGCCGGATTTCTACCGGGACGAGAAGTTCGGCTACATAGGGCTGGAGACATCGATCAACCACCTGATCCGCGAGCTCAAGGAGGACAAAATCGACGGCATCTACCTTCCGAACACCAGGTGGTTTTTCGGCGAGGAGGCGAAGGGCGAGGAGGCTGAGCGCTTCGCCGTGCAGCTCGCGGGCCTGGCCGACATCTTCGTCAACGACGCCTTCGGTTCGTGGCAGGCGCACGCCTCCACCGTCCGTGTGGCGAAACACCTTCCTGCGTACGCGGGCTTTCTGATGCAGAAGGAGATTGAGAACCTGAAGCGCATTTACGATCCCGGCCGGCCGTTCGTCGCCGTGGTCGCCGGCGCCAAGTTTGACACGAAAATCGATCCGCTGTTCGCGCTGCTGGAGAAATCCGATTTCCTGGTACTGGGCGGGGTGATCTACAATGCGTACCTGGCCGCGAAGTACGGCATCCACATCAAGGGCGTCGATGACGACGACATGAATTCCGCGAAAAAGTTCGTTGAGTTCGCGGCCGAGCATCCGGGCAAAATCGTGGAGCTTCCCTACATCGTGGAATCGGACACGATGGAGGGGCGCATCGAGGGCAAACACCGCGTCCACCGGGTGCAGGACCTCAAAGCCGGTGACGAGCTCAACTACGTGCTCGACATCGCGCACCAGTCGTTTGAGGAGCCTGCGGTTCACGACATCTTCATGAAGGCCAAAACGATCTTCGTAAACGCGGTGATGGGGTACACGCCGCATTTTAACGACGGCACCATGGCGCTCGACCAGCTGATCGACCAGAACCCCGACGCCACCAAGCTCTACGGCGGCGGCGACACCATGCAGGAGCTCAAGCGGCTGCTGCCGGGCCTGTACATCGTCGCCATCGACCACCCCAAGTACTACATCTTCACCG
>CAZPZJ010000016.1:21152-29853 GCA_964591055.1 uncultured Leptospiraceae bacterium | reverse complement strand
TGAACGCGACCCCGAAGCCAATGAACAGCAGGATGACCGCGAGCTTGACCACCACAATCACGTTGTTGAAGTGCGCCGATTCGCGTATGCCCACGATCAGCAGCGCCATCACCACCATCACGATGAACACGGCCGGAAGGTTGATGACCGCGCCGGTCGTCTGCCACCCGAGCTGCGGGTGATGGGTGAAGGGCGCATTGGCAAGCGCCGACGGGATGTTGATCCCGAAATCGCGCAAAAAGCTCGTCATGTATCCCGACCACCCGACCGCAACGGTGGTTGCCCCGAACAGGTACTCCAGGATGAGGTCCCAGCCGATGATCCATGCGAAGAGCTTGCCCAGCGTGGCATACGCGTAGGTGTATGCGCTGCCCGCCACCGGGATCATGGAGGCAAACTCCGCGTAGCACAGGCCGGCGAACGCGCACGCCACCGCCGATATGAAAAACGAGAGCACGATGGCGGGCCCCGCGTAGTGCGCGGCGGCCTGGCCGGTAAGCACGAAAATCCCCGCCCCGATGGTGCAGCCGATACCGAGCATGACGAGGTGAAAGGGGCCCAGCACCCTTTTCAGGCTGTGAGGATGGTCGTGATGCGCATCGCTGACCATCTCATCGATGCTTTTTCTTGAAAGGTGTTCCTTTATCACGTGCGCGCTCCATTTTTCTTCTCGTACGGGAGGGGGACCGCGAATTCAGCGGGCAGTATACCCATATTCCGCGACATGTCAACACAATGTTCATCATGACCCGCCGGGCGAGCCCGGTGGACTCGATTATTTGCCTGTCATCGGGAGGGGGTAATCCAGGAAGTTCTGCAGAATGACCCTGAAAGCGCGCTCCATCACCAGCTCGATATCATAGGAGCCGTTGTGAAGGCACCAGTCGTACGTGACGCCGCGGGAAAAGCTCACAATCCAGCGGGCGAGCTCAACCGAAGGAAGGTCGTTTCGTATCTCCCCGGTCTTCATCCCCGCGTCGATGATCTCCCGGAGGATTTTAAAATACGGGCGATCCTCTGAAATAAAATAGTCGGTTCCCGACTCCAGCTGGCTTTTGTATATCTGGCGGACAAAGGCAACCCCTTTCTTCTTCGCGTAGGTTGCCTGGAAGCCGACCGTCGCGATGATCTTCTCGAAGCCCGACATTCCCTGCGGAAGCGCCCTCACCTCATCGGAGTACTGTTTGTCGACGATTTTATAGGTTTCGATGACGATATCGTCTTTGGATTTGAAGTAATGGTAGAAAGAGCCCTTCGCCACGCCTGATTCATGGCAGATTTCATCCACGGTCACGTTTTCAAATCCCCTCTCGGTGATCAACCGGAATGCGGCCTCATATATCTTCTGCCGGGTTTTTACGGCCTGTATGGAACGGCTGGTTACGTTTTTCTTTTTTCCGGGTGCTTTCATCATCACCAGCGCGGCTATCGATAGTGTACGGCGGTCCGACCGCCGGTCACCGGTATACATGGCGCGTCCCGATTTTCAATTCATTATTTTTACCCCAGGGGCCGTCAGGACTGCCGGTGCAATTAATTGTTTTACATTATTCGCGGCATAGTGTAATAGTAGCATTAAATTTTCGACGGAGGCCATTACTGTGAGAGCGGCAATTTTTATCGACGGCGCGTATCTGCTGTCATTCCTGAAGCGCTACGACATCGAACCGAAATACGAAGAGCTCGCCGACTATCTTCTGAAACCCATCCGCAAGGAGATACCCCTTGACCTTCTCCGGTGCTACTTCTATTACTGCGCACCCTGGATGTCGCCGGAGCCGACCGACAGCGAGAAAAAACGGATGGAGGAGCATGAGCACCTGATGGAACACCTGGAGGGGATCGAGCGCTGGGCCGTGCGTCTGGGCAAGCTGCAGCGGCGCTGGGACGGGTACAAGGAGTACTTTGAGCAGAAGCGCGTTGACGTGCTCCTTTCCGTTGACATGGTGCGCCACTCGGCGGCCGGCCACATCCAGCACGCCATCGTGCTTGCCGGCGACAGCGACTTCATCCCCGCAATCGAGGCCGCCAAGGAGTCCGGCGCCACCGTATCTCTCTGGTACGGGGAGGACAACTCTATTCACAAGGACCTGTTGAATCTCGCCGACATCACCCATAAAATCGACATACGGAAAATGCCGGGGAAGAAGGTGAAGAAGGACGAATCAAAGGACAGGGACAAGCCGAAGTTCTTCAAAAGCAAGGAGCACGAGCGGCAATGGATAAAGGCCGCCCGCCAGAAAAAGCCTGAAAAAAAGGATTAATCCCGCGGGCGGCTTCCCTGTGCCCGCATTAACGGACCGTAACCGCGCCTGCCGATACGGTGTTCGTCGTTCCGATCGCGCCCGTCGCAGTGTCACGGTATGTAACATACCCCGAGATAGTGTACGTCGAAGGGCGCCCCGTGTAGAGCATGAATTTCAGCTTTGCGCAGCGGCCGTGCCTGCGGTCGTTGACCTCTTCAAATTTATCAAGGGGATACTCGAACGGCCCCTCCTGGTTCCAGAAAAAATACCCCATCACATTGTCAACGCCCGCAGCGGGCATGGAGCAGAGCATCACGGCGGGATAGGGCTGCCCCGCCCTTACGGGGGATTTGATCTGAAACGACAGCGCTTTCATGAGGGAAGCCTGCGGTACCGCCGCCCGCTGCCGAGTCAATGCCGGTCCGCCGTCCTTATCGGCGCTTGCGCACGCCCCGGCGAACAGGACAGCTGCAAGAGCCAAAGTCCTGATTTTCCTGATTTTCATAACAGTTCCTCCGGTATCATTTGAAACAGGATCCGGGGAACCGTACCATCGGGGGAGGTTAATAGCAATTATATTTTATCAACGGCGCGCCATGATGCGCCGGGAAAATCCGCGCTCTACGTTACATCAACCTTTTCCCTGCGCCCGACTGGACGGCTTTCGGCCGACTCGTCGTGTTCCAGCGTCCTGAAGCTGATTTTCTTCGAGCGGATCCCCACATGTATCACGCGTGCGTCGTTGAAGCGCCCCTTGAGCATCTCCGTCGCCAGGGAATCCTCGATCTCGTTCTGAATGATCCGCCTGAGGTGTCGGGCGCCGTACTTGTCGTCGAAGCCGTGGTCGGTGAGATAGCGCTTCACGCCGGGCGAGAACTGGAGCCGTATGCCGCGCTCCTCAAGCTTGACATTGACCTCTTCGAGCAGGAGGTCGACGATGAGGCGGATGTGCTTCTTTTCGAGCCGGTGAAAGTAGATGATCTCGTCAAGCCTGTTTATGAGCTCGGGGCTGAACACGCGACGCAGCTCCTCCAGCACCTTGTCCCGCTCCGCATGCGACTGGTCGGCCCCTTCCATGAAACCCAGCCTGCCCCTGTGCTGGTACTCGCGGTTGCCCACGTTCGAGGTCATGATGATCACGGTGTCACGGAAGCTCACCGCGTTGCCGGTATTATCGGTCAGCTCGCCTTCCTCGAGTATCTGGAGAAGCACGTTGAAGATGTCGGGATGGGCCTTTTCGATCTCATCGAAGAGTATCACCGAAAATGGCTTGCGCTTCACTTTTTCGGTGAGCTGCCCCCCCTCATCGTAGCCGATGTATCCCGGGGGCGATCCGATGAACTTCGACACGGAATGCTTTTCCATGTACTCCGACATGTCGAGGCGGATGAGGGTGGCCTCGTCGTCGAACAGGAACTCGGCAAGCGCCTTGGCGAGCTCGGTTTTCCCGACTCCCGTGGGCCCCAGGAAGATGAACGAGCCGATGGGCCTGTTCAGGCTCTTGAGCCCGGTGCGCGAACGCCTGATCGCGCGGCTGACGCAGTCGATCGCCTCGTCCTGCCCTATCACGCGCCCGTGGAGCTCCTCCTCCATCCGGAGGAGCTTCTGCGATTCAGACTCCTCAATCTTCTCCACGGGGATGCCGGTCCACTGCGAAACGATGAGGGCGATGTAGTCGGCGTCCACGACGATCTCGTAGTCGTTCACCTTCTGCTGCCAGTCGTTCACCTTGGCCGCGAGCGTTCCTTTCTTCACATTGATGATGTCCCTGAGCGCGGCCGCCTGCTCGTACTCCTGCATCTTCACCAGGTCGTTTTTCTTTTCGTTGAGCTGTGCGATCTCGCTTTCGAGCGCGAGGATGTCGTCGGGCTTGTCGCAGTTGTCGAAGCGCGCCTTCGAGCCCGCCTCGTCGATAATGTCGATGGCCTTGTCGGGGAGAAAGCGCTCGTGTATGTAACGGTCCGAGAGAACAACCGCAGCCTCGAGCGACTCCGGCGTGTACTTCACCTTGTGGAACACCTCGTAGCGGCCGTGGATCCCCTTCAGAATTTCGAGCGTCTCCTCGACCGTCGGCTCCTCGACCAGTACGTGCTGGAAGCGCCGCTCGAGCGCGCTGTCCTTTTCTATGTACATCTTGTATTCATTGAGCGTGGTGGCCCCGACGCACTGAAGCTCGCCGCGCGCCAGCGCGGGCTTCAACATGTTGGCCGCGTCGATTGCGCCCTCGGCAGCGCCCGCGCCTATGATGGTGTGCAGCTCGTCGATGAACAGCACCACGTCATCGGCCGACTTGATCTCCTTCATGATCCTCTTCAGCCTGTCCTCGAACTCGCCGCGGTACTTTGTGCCGGCGACCACCGACGCAATGTCAAGCGCCATCACGCGCTTGTGCTGCAACGCCTCGGGCACCTGCTTCTCCACGATGCGCTGCGCGAGGCCCTCGACGATCGCGGTTTTTCCCACTCCCGCCTCGCCTATGAGGATCGGGTTGTTCTTGGTCTTGCGGGTCAGTACGCGGATCACCCGCTCTATTTCCCTGTGCCTTCCGATCACCGGGTCGATCCTTCCCTCGCGCGCCATCTCGGTCATGTCGTGCGCAAACTCCTCAAGCGACGGCGTCCTCGTTTTGTCACCCGCCCTCGGCTGGCCGGCGGGAGCCGATTTCACGCCGAGTATCTTCAGCACTTCGTTCTTTATGTTTGTGTAATCGATACCGTTCGCGATAAGCCCGTCGATGCCCGCGCACCCCCCGTCCATGAAGATGGCGAGCAGAAGGTGCTCGGTTCCGATATAGCCGTTTTTAAGCTTGCGCGCCTCCTCCTTGGCGATGTCGATGATCTTGGAAAACCGGGCGTTGATCGGCACGTTGCCCAGGATGATGGTTGATCCCGATTTCCTGATGGCTGTCTCTATGTTTTTCCTGAGGAGGTCAAAATTCACCTTCATCATCTTGAGGATCCTCGCAGCGACGGAATCCTCATCCTTAAGAAGCGCAAGCATGATGTGTTCCGGCCCCAGCGAGTCGGAGCACAGCCTTCTCCCCTCGGACTGGGCGTACACTTCAAGCACCTTGCGGGACCTCTTGGTAAAATCGAACATCTCCATACGCGCACATTACTCCAGTTGTTGTTTCAGGTACGTGGCCCTGAACAGATCGCACTCATCACCCTGCGCCAGCTCCCTTCCCGCCAGCCGCTGGAGATGAAAGCGCTGTACATTAACCAATAAATCATTAATTTTGTATAAATCAATATTTTTTATAAGCGAGAGAATCACTCCCAGCCGCATCGCCGAAAGGCATTCCACCGCCTCAAGATAGCCAATGCTCCTAGAGAACTTGAGCGTACCGTAGGCGCGGCCGATCCTGTTTTCAAGCCGGAACTCGCGGCGGTTCAGGCAGCTGTCCCGGCGCTCGTCCTCCTCCTGGATGAGTTTGCGCACCGCGTCGTCCACCGCGTCGATGATGTCCACCTCGGAGACGCCCAGCGATGACTGGTTCGCCACGAGATAAAGCTGCCCCGCCGTTTCAAGGCCCTTCCCCGCGAGCCCCCGGACCTCGATCCTCTTCTCCGCAAGCTCGCGCGCCTGTTCCTCGATCTCGCTGTTGAACGCCAGCAGCGGGAGGTGCACCAGCGCCGACACCTTGAGCCCCGTCCCGGCGTTGGAGGGGCAGGCGGTAAGGTGGCCCGTCTCGTCGGAATAGGCGTAGGCGATAAACCTGTTGAGCTCGTTGTCGATCCTGTCGGCGAGCTCAAAACATTCCATCGGCTGAAAACCCGGCCTGATCACCTGAATCCTGAAGTGGTCTTCCTCGTTGACCAGGATCACATAGCGCGCGTTCTCCTCCATGATGGCGTACCCGTGCTGCGCGGTTTCGAGCTCGGGCGTGATGACGTTGCGCTCGCACAGGAACCCGCGGTCGCCTTCTGAAAGCTCGCTCATGCTGTACAGGTGAAGCTCGTCGGGAAGGTCGGCGTCGGCCACGAAACGGGTGCATATCGATTCGAGAAGAGAGTACTCCTCCCCTTCCTGGCGGTGAGGAAAACTCAGCGAGGGGATGTTCCTCGCGAGCCTGATCCTGGTTGAGAGGACAACATCCCCCGAGGGGCCCTTCTGCGACCAGAAGCCCCCTTTCTGTAAAAGGTATTCGAACATAATCCGCTAATTATTTCTTAAGGCGACTTCGAGCTCGCGTATGCGGTCGCGGAGGACGGCGGCGTCCTCATACCTCTCGTCAGCAACGGCCTGTTCGAGCATCTGACGAAGCTCGTTGATGTTTTTTCCGCCCGACACCGGCTGGCTTTTCCCCTCGATGAAGAAGCCGTCCGCCTCCCTCACTTCAACGTAGTTGAACGGGACCTTGCCGATGTGACGGCTTTCGCCGTGATAGCTTTTCATGATGGATTCAAGGCCGGCGCTCAGGTAATGATAGCAGTGCGGGCAGCCCAGCTTGCCGACACGCTTGTAGTCAACAAACGTCAGCCCGCAGCGGCGGCAGATATTGGCGTCCGCGATCTCACCGATCTCGTCAAGATCGAGGAAGGAAAGCATGTCCGGGACGGACAGAGAAAAAGACGAGAACTTGGAGTTGACGCCTATCGCCCGCGCGCAATCTTCGCACAGGTGCAGCTCTGACTTGACGTTCTTTATGATCTCCGTCAGATGGATGCTTGCCTCGTTTTTTCTGCACCGTTCACATTTCATGCCGTATCTCCGGGACCTTCGCTCCTCACAGTAGGAACCCCCCGGCAAAGCCCTGTTACACCGCTGCCGGTGGAAAAGTCCCAATAAAATGTACACCCATACAGGAGAAAGTGTCAAGAAAAATACCAAAGCGGGGCCGGGCGGAGAGATCATGCATTTGAGGGACATGCATGAAAACGCGCAACAAAGGTAACACCAATTCTTCTTTTATTAACACGATTTCCTCCGCCGGAAACGCAAAAGCCTCCGGCAGGGCCCATCATCCCGCAAAGGATGCCGCCATTGCCGCCGCTGCCTCCGCCCGCGGGCGCGAAGGGGGGATGTCGACAGTGCAGCCGGCAAAGGCGGGCAGCAGGGCAAGTTCCCGAAGCAGCGGCTCCGGCAGCGCATCAGCGCCCGCGAGCGACCGGGCCTCTTCCGCGATGTCAATGGCCTGCAGGAGCGCATGTTCGGGCGAAAAAATCCGCCGTCCTTCATGATCGACAACGTCTATGGCGCGGGCAAGCACCAGGCTCAAATCCCCGGCCCGCAGGTATGCCTCGAGCACGTTGCCCGGCCCGTCGGCGTCCATGACCTGCATCAGCGAGGCGGCGCTGTCCGGAATACCGAGCCCCCTGGCCAGCGCCTCACGCTGCCTGTGGGCGAACTCGGTGTCAAGGCCGGAGACGTACACGCGCGCGCCGAAGGGCTCCGCTCCCGGGCGCCGGACGTCGATATCCGCTCCCGTCCGCTCCAGGGGGTACACCCTCACTTCCATCTCGCCGCCCCCGCTGCCGTACATGCCGAACCTGCGAAGCGAGCAGCTCGCGAAAAGCCCCGCTCGCCCGTAAAGCTCGAACAGCGTCTCCTTGAGAAGCGACGTGGTGTGCGACATCGGGGAGTGCGTCACGCCGCGAAGGACAAGGCGCGAACGGAAGTCGCACATCGCAAGCGGGGGGAGCATCAGCAGCGCGATCTCAACCGCCGACGAATAGGCGCCGGAGCTGAACTCGAAGGTGCCGTACCGCGCGGCCTTCGGGCGGAAGACGAGATCGCCCCCGTCAACGCTGAACTCTCCAAGGCCGAAACGGGCGATGAAATCCTCGATGTCGGACATCAGCGGGCGGCACCCGGCCGCGCCGGAAAAAAAATCCAGCGCGCCGCGAAGCGTGACCGGCCTGGCAAGCGCGATCGCGAGCGAGAGCGACTGCCGCAGCGCGATCATGTCGAGATCGCCGCGCTCAACGATCACCACGGCCGCGCTACCTCCCGCCCCGCAGGTACGGCTTCAAAGCTTCGGGAATGTCGATGGCGCCGTCCGCGCGCTGGTAGTTTTCCATTACGGCGGCGAGCGTCCTGCCCGCGGCCAGCCCCGAACCGTTGAGCGTGTGAACGAACACCGGGCGCTGCCCCTTTTCACTGCGGTAACGGATGCGCGCGCGGCGCGCCTGGTAGTCAAGGAAGTTGGAGCATGATGATATCTCGACGTAGCGGTCCAGGCCCGGCATCCACACCTCGATATCATAGGTTTTCGAGGACGACGCCGAGGTATCGGCGCTGCACAGCAGCATCACCCGGTAATGAAGGCCAAGCCGCTTCAGCACCTCCTCGGCGTTGGCCGTCAGCTTCTCAAGCTCGCCGGACGAGGTCTCGGGCTCGACGAACTTGACCAGCTCCACCTTCTGGAACTGGTGCACGCGGATGAGCCCGCGCGTGTCGCGCCCGGCGGAACCCGCCTCGCGGCGGAAGCACGATGACTGCATGGTGACGTA